>JBKPFP010000273.1:0-3494 GCA_046744435.1 Actinomycetota bacterium
AGACGATCGAGGATCGGCTCGGAGGCTGCGAGACCATCGCCTACCCCTATGGGCTCGCGGACCCTCGCGTTGGGGCTGCGGCCAGCCGGGCAGGCTATCTCGCGGGCTGCACGCTCTTCGCCGGCCACCGCATCGACGAGCGTTTTCGGCGCGCGCGTGTTGGCCTGTACCCATTCGACACGGGCCTGAGGCTGCGCGCGAAGCTCTCGCCCGCCTTGAGGTCCGCTCGGCGGACACCACTCGCCGACCTCGCCCAAGGCGCGCGTGCGCGCTTTGGCCGGGGGCATCCGGGGTAGTCCCGGGGCGTGGACTCGCTGCGGACAAGTGATCAGGAGTCGCCAACCCAGGGCGGGAAGGTGAAGGACGTGGGCGGAGAGACGAGGGGCATCACGGAGCCGATCAGCCCGGAGCTGGTGCTGATCGATCCGGAGCTCGCGGCCTCGGCGCGGGCCATCCTCCCGGACTACAGCCTGGACTACGTTCGCCCAGCACCACGCCCCGTCGCGCGAGCCGAGGAGGAGCCGGCGCCGGTCGCAGTTTCTGAACCGCAAGCTGCGCGGCCGGAATGGGTGGAGGACCGCGAGGTCCAGCTCGACCCTTGGGAAAGAAAGGCGCCATCCTGGCGCACCCGCGCGACAGTCGGCCTGATGGTCGCCGCGGTCTGCGCCCTCGCCGTACTTGTCGTCCTCAACTGGCGCAGCTCGGCGGACGAGCCGAGTGCCGCCGTCGCAGACGGGGCTTCCGAGGCCTCGGGCACAGGCCCGAAGGTGCCTCGCGTTCCGGAGACGACCACCGCGGGCGGCACCACGGTGCCGGACGAGCCCCCACCCGAGAGCTCAGAGCGGACTCAGCCCACGGCGACGACCCCCGAGCGGCCTCCTCCTCCTCCTCCTCCTCCTCCGCCGCCGCCTCGCCTTCCCGGTCCGCCACCGGTCCTCCCCGGGCGCCCACCGAGCAACGTCCTCGGCGTGGTGGTGACTGCTGGAAGCCACACCGTCACGCTCCGCTGGCAGCGACCCGCCGGGGCTGTTGACGTCATCATCGTGCGCCGTCCCGGCCGGCATGGTGCAGAGAGCACCGTCTACGAGGGGAAGAGAAACACCTACGTCGATCGCAACGTGCGAGACAGAGTCGCCTATCGCTACCTGATCATCAGCCGCGACGGCTCGGGCAGGCTCTCCAGCGGCGTGCCCACGGTCGTCACGCCGGGCGGGCGGTCCTAGCGCGCCTCAGTGGCAGGGCCGACTGCCGAAGTCGGTGAACGTCTTCCCGGCCTCGGGCAGGAACTGCCAGTCATAGCTCCCGTCCCGCAGGGTCACCTTCAGCACGCCGAACGCGTCATCGTTGCGAACCTCGCTGTTCGCCTGTGGAATCGCGTTTTCGAACAGGTACAGAAGCCGCCCCCCGGTGCCGACCACGAACTGGGTTATGCCGCGCGTGAGGTCGAGGGTTCCGATGGGCGTCTGCGGGGCGAAACGCTCGAAGTCATGGTCGTCGCCGCCCAGGACGAGATCCACTCCAGCGTCGTAGAACGCACGCCAGATCGCGTCCATCTGTTCCTCGCCTCCGTGTACCGGACCGGAGCTCCAACGTGGCTTGTGCACGGTGACGAGCGTGCAGGCGGCTGGATGCGCGGCCAGGTCGTTGCGGACGAATTGCTCCTCCGGAGAGCCGGCGCCACATCCTCCGATCTCGGCGCAGGTGCCGTTCAGGACGACGACGTGCCAGCTGCCGAGGTCGTAGCTGTACCAGCCCTTCGTTGGGTCGGTCGCGCTCTGGCCAAATGGAGCTAGCTGGGCGTTGAAGTAGTTGAAGTACCCGGAGGCGCGCGGCGTCAGGTACTCGTGGTCGCCCACAGCGGGTCTCGTACGCGCCTTCGCGCGGCCCCAGCTCGGTTCGTAGCACTGGGCGAACTGCTGGGCGGTGCCTTCCTCATAGACGTGGTCCCCCAGGGTCGCGACGATCGCGTTCGGGAACTGATCGAGCAGCGCAGCCGTCGCCTCGTCGCCGGAGCCATAGCAGTTGACGATGTCGCCTGCGGCGAGAACAACCGGATCTTCAGGACCTGGCGGGGGAGGCTCGACGACTGTGAACGTCGCCGGCTCGCTGAAGCCGATATTCCCTGCGCTGTCGCTCTGCTCCGCGCGAGCCGTGTAGGTGCCGGACGCAAGCAGCGATGAGACGTCGACGGCCCATGCGCCGTTCTCGTCGGCGGTCGCGCGGGCCGTCGCGACCAATTGCCCGGAGATTGTCATTCCGGCGAAGACGCGCACCTGTATCCCAGTCGAATCACCCACATCGGTGCTCGACGTGCCGCTGAACGTCGGAGTCGTGTCTCCGACGACGGCGTTGTTCGCTGGAATCGTGAGACTGACGGTAGGCCTGGTCCTGTCCCCGCCCGTCCCGTTGTCGAAGTGCGCCTGCACCTGTTGCGGGGAAAGCGCGCTCCGGAAGACCGAGACTTCGTCGATGTCGCCGCGGAAGTACGCGTACCCCGTCGCCTTTCCAATCAGGAAGGGAGCCGAGTTCGAGATGTCACCAGGCGCTGCGCCGGCGGTGAATCGCGAGGAAGTACCGTCGACGTAGATCGTGATCCCGCTGGCCCGTGCGAAGACGACTACGACCTGGTGCCAGTTCCCGTCGTCGACGCGCGAAGGGCCATATGCCGCATGCCAGGCGCCGTCGTCGATCGTCGCCCGCACCTGGCCGACATGGCTCGTGTCGTCGGTGACCGTAATCTGCCAGTACCGGCCCGTCGAGGGTTGCTTCGAGACGATGGTCTCCTCGCCGTTCACCGTCGTCTTCACCCAGGCCTCGACGCTGAAATTGCCGGTGCCGAAGTCGAGTGCCCCGTTTGCCGGATCGCCCATCGAGACGCGGTCGTCGACGCCGTCGAATCGAGCAGCCGTGTCTGAAGTCGTGACGAGCGCGCCCGGCACGCCGAGCGCGACTCCGCTCAGGTACGTCCCGTTGCTGTGGTTCGTCGTCTCGTCGACGGCGGTCGTCCCGCTGGCCTCGCCGAGGCGCCAGTACCCGCTCGGAGAGTCTGCCAACACCGCCTCGCGGTAGCCGGTGATCGTAAAGTCGACCGTCCACGAACGGCTTGCGGCCGTACTCTCGTTGCCGGCCCCGTCGCGCGCCTTTAGCTGGAAGCTGTGCGGCCCCTCGGCGAGACCGCCGTAGCTCTGCGGGGAGGTGCAGGCGCCGAAGCCACCGCCGTCCAGCTGGCAGCGGAAGCTGACGCCCGCCTCGCTGTCGGAAAACGCGAAGGTTGCGCTCGCCGAGTCGCTCGGGTCGGGCGGGCCGGAGTCGATCGTCGGGGTCGGCGGTGGCTGCGTGTCGACCGTCCAAGAGCGGCTGGCGGGCGCGCTTTCTCTGCCGAAGACGTCGCGCGCCTTCACCTGGAAGCGGTTACGGCAAACACATAGGACGCAGAAGCGCAGTGGGGAGTAGCTGTGTGCGAGGACGCCGCAGTCCACCTGGCAGAGGAACTT
>JBKPFP010000175.1:0-1880 GCA_046744435.1 Actinomycetota bacterium
CGTCGACGAGCAGTGACTCGGCGCCCACCTGCTTGTACTGCGCCTGGAGCTCCTTGAGCTTGCCCTTGCCCACGTAGCTGCGCTCGTCCGGGCGCGAGCGTCGCTGCACGAGCTCGCCCACGGGCTCGACGCCGGCCGCTCGGGACAGCTCCCGCAGCTCGGCCAGCTCGTCGTTCTCGTCCACTCCCGGGGCCAGCACCGCGACGATGAACCCCCGCTCGGGCTCGACGCCCGTCACGGGATCTTGCCGGCGTGTCACGACTGAATTATGGCGACCAGCGGCATCGCTCGCGATGCCGCCTTCAGGACGCGCGGGCTTTGCCCCTGCGTCCGTCTGAAATGACCGGTCGATCCGCGTGAATTTCAAGATCACCTAGCGAGCCAGCTATTCGGCGGACCGCTTCCTGGAGACGGTCGTCAGGAACCGTCAGCGAGAGCCGGACGTAGCCCTCGCCGCTCGGCCCGTAGGCGTTTCCGGGCGAGACGACCACGTCGGCGCGCTCGAGGACGAGCTCCGCGAAGGAGGCCGAGGTATGGCCTTCGGGCACGCGCGCCCAGAAGTACGGCGTCGCGCGCGGCGGGGTGACCTCGAGGCCGATCGCCCGCAGGGCCTCCGTCACGAGGTCGCGCCGCTCCTGGTAGACCCGGGACATCTCGCGTGGGAAGTCGCGCGCGTCCGTGAGCGCTGCGATCGACGCCGCCTGGACGGCCTCGAACATGCCCGAGTCGAGGTTCGTCTTCAGATGGCGATAGCGCTCGACTACCTCCGCGTTGCCCGCGATCCAGCCTGCGCGCCAGCCGGTCATGTTCCAACCCTTCGAGAGCGAGAAGATCTCCACGCCGACCTCCTTGGCGCTCTCCGCCTGGAGGAAGCTCGGCGCCGTGTAGCCGTCGAAGGTGATCTCGGAGTAGGCGTTGTCGTGGACGACGATCAGCCCGCGCTCGTGCGCGAAGGCCGCCACGCGCTCGAAGAACTCGACCTCGGCGGTCGCGCCGGTCGGGTTGTTGGGGTAGTTGAGGAAGAGCAGGCCGGCGTCCGGGGCGCTCTCGAGGTCGGGCAGGAAGTCATTCTCGGCGGCGAGCGGCAGGTAGTGGACGTTGGCGCCGGAGAAGACCGGGCCGGACGTGTAGGGCGGGTAGCCGGGGTCGGGCGCGAGCGCGGTGTCGCCCGGGTCGAGCGTCGCGAGCGCGACGTGGGCGACACCCTCCTTGCCGCCGAGCACGGGGATCACCTCGCGATCGGGATCGACGTCGACGCCAAAGCGCCCCCGGTAGAAGGCGCCGACGGTCTCGCGGAAGGCCTCCGTGCCGCGGTTGGACGGGTACTGGTGCGTCGCCGGGTCGCGCGCCGCCCTGGCCAGCGCCTCGACGACCGGCTCGGGGGTCGGCAGGTCCGGATCGCCGATGCCGAGGCTGATCACGTCGATGCCGGCCCGCTCCCGCTCCTCGATCTTGCGCTCGAGCTCGGCGAAGAGGTACGGCGGCACCGCGTCGAGACGCCGTGCGAACTTCACAGCTCCAGTTCCTCCGAGAGCTCCAGGCGGCAGATCTCCTCGGCGGGGCCGATCAGCCGGGCGTGCAGGGCGTCGTCGAGCGCGACCTCGAGGTCTCCCCCGGCGAGGTGAACCGTGACGGGGCTCTTGCACCAGCCGTGGCGGACGGCCGCTCCGGCGACCGCTGTCGCGCTCGTCCCGGACGAGAGCGTCTCCCCCGCTCCGCGCTCCCAGACACCGACGGTGACGTCGTGCGGGCCGTCGACTCGCACCAGCTGCACGTTCGTCCGCTCCGGAAAGCGCTGGTGGCTCTCGATCAGCGGCCCGAGACGCAGGAGCTCACTGCGCTCGGGCTCGCGCCGGAGCACCGCGTGCGGATTGCCGACC
>JBKPFP010000186.1:0-7959 GCA_046744435.1 Actinomycetota bacterium
CGTTGTTCGAGGCTCTCGTTTCGTCGCCGAGAACATCGCCGGAGCGCGCCACGTGGAGATTCCGGGCGGGGACCACTCCATGTTCACCTTCCAGGACGCGCTCCTCCCGGAGATCGAGCGCTTCCTCACCGAGGCCTGGGAAGAGCGAGCCTGGGAGGAAGCCGAGCCGAACCGGGTGCTCGCGACCGTGCTCTTCACCGACATCGTCGGCTCGACCGCGAAGACCGTGGACCTCGGCGACGCTGCCTGGCGCGAGTTGCTCGACGCGCATCACACGCTGATACGACGCCAGCTAGCCCGCTACCGCGGGCGCGAGCTCGACACCGCCGGCGACGGTTTCTTCGCCACTTTCGACGGGCCGGCACGTGCGATCCGCTGCGCCTGCGCGATCACTGAGGGCGTGGGCGAGCTCGGCCTCGAAGTGCGCGCGGGGCTGCACGCAGGCGAGTGCGAACTGATGGACAACAAGGTCGGCGGGATCGCGGTGAACATCGGCGCACGAGTCGCCGCGGAGGCGGGGCCGGGCGAGGTGCTCGTCTCGAGCACGGTCAAGGATCTCGTGGCCGGCTCGGGGATCGAGTTCTTAGAACGGGGGCCGGTCGAGCTGAAAGGCGTGCCTGGCGAATGGCGCCTGTTCGCCGTCGAGCGCTGAGAGTTGGCGCACTTCGATTCGGAAGTTGTAGTGCGAAACGCGCTACTATGAAAGAGTGCCTCCTGCGCCTCCTCCTCTGTCTCTGCGCCTGGGCAGCACCGGCCTTCGTGAGCTTGACGAGATCGCACGCCGCCGAGGTGTGACACGGGCGGAGGCAGCCCGCCAGGCGATTGCGGAGACTGCCGAACGTGAGCGACGGCGTCGGCGGCTCGCTGCCGAGGCGCAAGCGCTCATGAAGGATCCGGGCTATGTCGAGGAGGCCCGCGAGGTCGCGGAGCTCATGGAGCAGCTGCGTGGTTCGCGGTGACGTGCACGCGATCGCGATGCCGCGCCGGCGCGGTCGCGTCCAACACGGTCGGCGATATGCGGTGATCGTTCAGGCGGACGAGCTCTTGGCACTCTCCACCGTTGTCGTCTGTCCGACCTCGCAATCGACTCCGCCTGCCAGCTTCCACCCGGAGATGTCAATCGGCGACGAACAAACTCGGGTGATGTGTGAGATGGTCGGCGCAATCGACGCACGCGCTCTCGGAGAACAAGTTGCGCACCTCGCTCCCGAGGAGATCGCAAGCGTCGACGACGCGTTGCTGCTCGTGCTCGATCTCTGAGGACGGCGCTGGCGCCGCGCTAGGCCTGCTCGATGACCACGAAGGTCGCCTCGGCTTCGAGCGGAGCCGCAGGCACGGACTCGCCGACGCGGAGCGCGCGGACCTTGCGCAGGGCGTCCAGCCCGACGGCGGCTGCATCCGCAAGGCGTTGCAGGCGGAGCTCGTCGTCCGCGTCGAAGTCACTCCCGTCCACCTTGTCCGACGCTTGCAGCAGTCCGTAGTTCAGGCCGTCTTCACCGACGATCGGCACGGCGAGCAGTCCGCGCAGCGGCTGATGGTGCTCCGCAGCATCGGCGAAGCCGCGCCAGGCCGGGTGCTGCTCGAGCTCGTCCTCGGCGAGTCGGATCGCCTCGTTCTCCGACACGACGATTCCGTGCAGGCCGACGCCGCGGGCCGGCATCGTGAAGTCCTTCCACTGCTCGTACTTGTCCGAGAGCGAGAAGTACTTGCGGGCCTGAGTCCAGTCACCGCCGACCATCATCGCCATCGCTGCTTGATGCGCCCCGACGAGCGCGCGCGCGACCTCGCAGGTCGTCTGCAAAAGGTGGTCGACCCGGGTGTCGAACTCCTCCGTAGCCTCGGTTACCGCCGTGCTCTCGGCCACTCGAAGAGCGTACCCATTCGTACTCGGGCGGCGGAGCACGGTGTCACACACCGGAAAGGTGTTTGACCCGAACCTAGCGGCGGCCCAGAAAGCGCCGAATGCGCTCTCCGAGCTTCGGCTTGTCGCTGTCCCAGTCCCAGACGCCGGCCGTGCCCTCGTCGGCCGCCTCGCGCCAGATCGCATAGCCCTCGAGCTCTTCCGGCAGGACCGGGTCGTTGCGGATGACCTCCGGCAGCCACCCGGCGAAGTCCGTTGAGGCGAGGGGTCGTGGCCCAGTCCGAAGTCGTCTTCGAAGACGGATCCGAGGGCGAGGACGCTGGTGTCGACATCAGTCGGGCGCTCGTCGAAGGAATTGACGTAAACGCGAACGTGGACGACGCCCTCGTCAAGCTTCAGCACCTTCGCCACGCGAAAAGTGCCGTCGCCCGTTGCAATGGAGCACAGATCCCCCTCCTGCATGGCCGCGACGTTACTGAGTCGCGCTAGACCGCTTCAAGGAGGCTGAGCCGAAAGCGTGCGCCGCCGCCGGGCGCGTCGTCGACCTCCACTCGCCCGCCGTGGCTCTCGGCGATCTGGCGGACGATGGCCAGGCCGAGGCCGGAGCCGGACTGCCCCCGGGCCGCGTCGGAGCGGTAGAAGCGGTCGAAGACGAACGGCCGGTCGGCCGCGGCGACGCCCGGACCGTAATCGCGGACGACCACCTCGCCGTCGGCGATGGCCACGTCGACGAGCCCCGTGCCGTTGCTCCACTTGGCGGCGTTCTCGACGAGGTTCCAGATCGCCCGCTCGAGCTCCTCGGGATCGCCCCAGACCGTCGTCGACTCCGCGTGCAGCGCGAACTCGAGCGCCGGAAAGCGTGCGTTCGCACGCCGGACGACGATCTCGGCGACCTCGTCGAGGTCGACCTGCTGCAAGTGGAGGTCGCGCTGGCTGCCCCGGGCTAGATCGACGAGGTTGGCGACGAGCGCCGTCAGCTCCTCGGTCTCGTCGGTCACGTCGCGGAGCAGGCGCTCGCGGTCGCGAGAGCTGAGCGTCGCGCCCTGCCGAAGGAGGTCGACGTTCGTGCGCAGGCTCGTCAGTGGCGTGCGCAGCTCGTGCGACGCGTCGGCCACGAGCTGCCGCTGCGACCGGATCGCCCCGTCGAGCGAGTCGAGCATCTCGTTGAAGGTCGCGCCGAGCCGCCCCAGCTCGTCCGCCCCGTTGGTCTCGATCCGCTCGCCAAGATCGCGAGTGCGGGTCACCCGCTCCGCGGTCTCCGTCAGCTTCCGGACGGGCCGCAGCGCGCCGCGCGCAACCGCAGCCCCGATCACAGCCGCTAGCAGGATCCCGATCACGCAGGTGATGCCGAGGCTCCAGGCCAGGAGCTTCAGCGAGCGATCGACCTCGCTCAGCGAGCGGGCCACGAGCACCGCCTGCCCGGCATTGGTCGCGGGCGAGACGTACATGCGCAGATGCGCTCCGCGCACGGTGACGTCCGTGTAGTACGACCCACGGCTGCCGCGCGCAACCTCGAGTGCCTGCTGGGAGACGGGCAGGTCGCTTCCCAGAGGGCTTGGCGCGGCCGACTTGCCGGTGGGGCCGATCAAGGTGACGAGGAAGGGCAGGTCGCCGAGCTCCACCGGTGGTCCCTTGACCTGGAGCCGGAATTTCGCGAGCTCCTTTGCGCGCGCCATCACGCTCGGCTTGCTTTCCGTGGTTACTCCCAGCCCCGCAACGCGGCTCGTCCGCCTGACGACCAAGACTCCGCGCGATTGCCGCTTCAGGCTCGCGTCGATCTCGTCGCGAAGCTGGTCGCGCACGACGACGTAGGTGGCAACCGACCCGACGATGAGCACGAGCGCGATCCCGCCAGCCGAGAGAAGGGTCAGACGCCGGCGGAAGCTCACGGCTCGCGCAGGATGTAGCCCATCCCACGAATCGTGTGGATCAGGCGCGGCTCGCCCTCCGCCTCGAGCTTGCGGCGCAGCTGGCTGAGGTGGACGTCGAGCGAGTTCGACGATGGGCCGAAGTCGAAGCCCCAGACGCGCTCGTAGACGAGCGAGCGCGGCAGCACCTGACGCGGGTTCATCATGAAGAGCTCGAGCAGGAGCAGCTCCATCCGCGGGAGCTCGATCAACCTCCCGCCACGGTGAACCTCGAGCGCCCGCCGGTCGAGCGTGACGTCCGCGAAGGTGAGCGAGCTTTCCCCGTTGTCCGGCGTCGTCCGCCGCAGGAGCGCGCGCAGCCGGGCGAGGAGCTCCTCGAGCGCGAACGGCTTCACGAGGTAGTCATCCGCCCCGGCCTCGAGGCCCGCGACGCGGTCGGAGACTCCGTCGCGCGCCGTCAGCATGAGGATCGGCACCTTGTTGCCGCCCCCGCGGACGAAGCGGCAGACCGAGATCCCGTCCACACGCGGCATCAGCACGTCGAGCACAACTGCGTCGTAGGGTGCGGCCTCGATCTTCGTCAGCGCCTCGCTGCCGTCGCCGGCCAACTCGACGTCGAAGCCGTTGGCACGCAGCGCGCGGTCGAGAGACTCACGAACCGCGAAATCGTCGTCGACGACGAGGATGCTCACATGCCCGAGTTTGCATGCCGAACTTAAGAGGAGCCTGAAATTAACCAAGCTTTAGGCGCGCTTCATGAAGGCCGAAGTCGCGGCCGCTTCGCTTGGAGCTCCAGCAGAGAACGAAAGGAGCTTCGACTTGGACAGGCAGCGCAGCATGGCAACACTGATCGGCATCGCGGCTGTCGCGCTCGCCCTCGTGTCCGCGGCGTGCGGCGGCGGGGGCGGCAATGGCGATTCCGACGGGGTCGCCTCGCTGAACGGCGGCTCACAGCAGGGCGAGAGCGACAACCAGCAGGCGAGCAAGGATCCCGAGCAGGCGGCCCTCGACTTCGCGAGCTGCATGCGCAAGCACGGCGTCAACATCCCCGACCCCGACAGCGGAGGCCGTTTCAGGCAAGTCTTCGGCAAGCCGAATGCGAAGGGCGGCGTCGACCCCAACTCGGCGAAGTTCAGGAATGCGATGAAGGCCTGCCAGCGCTTCCTCGACCAGGCCAGGCCGGGGAACCTCTCGGAGGAGGACCGCAACCGGATGCAGGACGCGCTCCTCGAATACGCCAAGTGCATGCGGGAGCACGGGATCGACATGCCTGATCCGGATTTTTCGGGCGCAGGCGCCAGGATTCAGCTCCCCAGGGGAATCGGCCCGGACAACCCGCGGTTCGAGCGCGCTCAGGAGGCCTGTCAACCGATCATGGATGAGGCCGGGAAGAAGGCCGGCCTCGGGAAAGGGTCACTGGAGCGACGCGGCCCCGGTAGCGGTTCGTGAGCAGGCGGCTTGCCGTTCCCCTGGCCGCGGTCTCGGTCGTCGCCCTCGCCGCCGGCGCGACCTGGGCCGTGGCCGGGGGCGACTCGAGCTCCGACGCGACCGCAAGCACCACGGACGCGGCTCGGGCGACCGCGACCGTGACCCGCCGCGATCTCGTCCAGCGCGAGACCGTCCAGGGCACCCTCGGCTACGCGGACAAGCGGACGCTCCCCGCGCAGGGAACCGGCACCGTGACCGCGCTTCCGAGCGAGGGCAGCGTCGTGCGCCGCGGACATGCGCTCTACTGGGTCGACGGCCGCCCGGTGACCCTCATGTACGGCTGGGTGCCGTTCTACCGGCGCCTCGACTCGTCCTCGGGCAACGGGCAGGACATCCGCCAGCTCGAGCGGAACCTCGTCGAGCTCGGCTACGACCCGTCGGGTGACATCGAGGTCGACGACGACTGGGACTCGGCGACGACGGCAGCCGTCAAGCGTTGGCAGGAGGACAAGGGGCTAGAGGAGACGGGCAAGATCGATCCGGGCCAGATCGTCTTTCTCCCCGGCCCCCGCCGCGTGGGGCAGCTGAAGACGACGGTGGGGACGACCCTTCAGCCCGGCGCCGGCGAGCTCATGGACACGACGTCGACGCGGCGCGTGGTCACCGTCGATCTCGAGGCCGAAAAGCAGTCGCTCGTCAAGGAAGGCGACAGGGTGATCGTCGATCTGCCGAGCGGCGACTCTGTCACCGGGCGCATCACGAAGGTCGGCAAGGTCGCCGAGTCGTCGCAGGACCCAGAGACTGGCGAGCAGGGCGAACCGACGATCGAGGTCGAGATCCGGCTCGCGAGGGGGACGAAGGCCGGCGACCTCGACGAGGCACCCGTCGACGTGTCGCTCGCTAAGGAGACCGCGAATGGCGCCCTGACGGTTCCCGTCAGCGCCCTGCTCGCCCTGGCCGAGGGCGGCTACGCCGTCGAGGTCGTCAAAGCCGACGGCACGACACAGCTCGTCGCGGTGGAGCCCGGCCTGTTCGCGGACAGCTTCGTCGCCATCACCGGCCAGGGGATCAAGCCCGGCATGAAGGTCGTGGTGCCGGAATGACGCCGGTGCTCGAGCTCGCCGACCTCGTCAAGAGGTACCCGGGGCCGGTCGAGGCGCTCGCGGGCGTCAGCCTCGTCGTCATGCCCGGGGAGCTGACCGCGGTCGTCGGCCCTTCCGGTTCGGGCAAGACGACGCTCCTGCAGATCATGGGCACTCTCGACCGGCCGACCTCGGGTCGCGTGCGGGTGGCCGGGGCCAACGTCGACGAGCTCACCGACCGCGAGCTCGCGTCGCTGCGTTCGCGCTCGATCGGCTTCGTCTTCCAGCAGTTCTTCCTCATCGAGGGCATGACCGCGCTCGACAACGTCGCCAACGGGCTCCTCTACACCGGGACCCCGGCGGCCGAGCGGCGGAGAAAGGCCGCCGAGGCCCTCGAGCGCGTCGGTCTCGGCCACCGGCTGAATCACCCGTCCGCGAAGCTCTCGGGCGGGGAGCGGCAGCGGGTTGCGATCGCCCGTGCGATCCTCGCCCGCCCCGCGATCGTGTTCGCAGACGAGCCGACGGGCAACCTCGACACGGCGACCGGGGGCGAGATCCTCGCCCTTCTCCGCGAGCTGAACGCCGAGGGCACGACCATCCTCGTCATCACACACAACCCCGAGATCGCGGACGCGCTCGGGCGGCGCATCGAGATGCGCGACGGGCGGATCGTGCACGACACGGCGATCGTGGCGTGACTGTTGAGCTCGCGCCGTCGAGACTCCTGCCGGCGGACGTCGTCCGCGTCGGCGCGATCGGCCTGCGGACGCGCCGCTTGCGGGCGGCGCTGTCAGCGCTCGGCATCGCGATCGGCATCGCGGCGATGGTCTCGGTGCTGGGCATCTCCGAGTCTTCGCGCTCGGACCTGATCTCGACCCTCGACAGACTCGGCACGAACCTGCTCAAGGCCGCGCCGGGTCAGACGATCCTCGGCGAGGACGCGACGCTCCCCGAGGAGGCGGGAGCGATGATCGGGCGCATCGGCCCGGTCGAGACGGTCTCGTCGGTGGAGGCGGTCGATGCGACCGTGAGGCGGACGACGTACATCGACGAGGAGGAGACCGGCGGCATCGCAGTCGACGCTGTCGACCTCAATCTGCTCACCACGCTGGGCGGGACGGTGCGTAAGGGCGTCTTCCTCAACGCTGCGACCGCGCGCTACCCGGCCGTCGTGCTCGGCTCCGTGTCGGCGGAACGGCTCGGCATCGACCGCGTGGGCGTCAACGTCTGGCTCGGCGGGCACTGGTTCACCGTCGTCGGGATCCTCGAGCCACTCGAGCTCGCGCCCGACCTCGACCGCGCCGCGCTGATCGGGCTACCGATCGCGAAGCAGCTCTTCGGCGCCGAGGGCTCCGCCTCGGAAATCTACGTGCGTGCGCGACCGGACGACCTCGACGACGTCCGGAACGTGCTCGCCGCGACCGCGAACCCCGAGCACTCCGAGGAGGTCGACGTGACTCGGCCCTCCGATGCGCTCGAGGCGCGCGCGGCGGCGAAGACGGCGTTCACGTCGCTCTTCCTCGGCCTCGGCGCCGTCGCCCTGCTCGTCGGCGGAGTCGGGATCGCGAACGTAATGGTCATCTCCGTGCTCGAGCGGCGCTCCGAGATCGGGCTGCGGCGCGCGCTCGGGGCGACGAAGGCGCACATCCGCCTCCAGTTCCTCGCCGAGTCGCTGATCCTCGCCGCGGCGGGAGGCGTGGCCGGCGTCGTGCTCGGCGCG
>JBKPFP010000328.1:0-2163 GCA_046744435.1 Actinomycetota bacterium
AGGCACTTGATCGTCACCTCGGCGACGGTTCGGACGTCGGCTCGATCGGGCGCCTCGTAGCCCGAGAGCACCATGTTCGGCTTAAGCAGCATCCCCTCGCGCTCGACGCGCTGGTCGAAGAGCTCGGTGAAGACGGCGCGCTGCGTCCGCTCCGTGACCAGGTACGAGGTGTGGATGTCATGGTCGCCGTCCATCAGCACCTCGGGCTCGACGATCGGCACCAACCCGGCTTCCTGGCTGAGCGCGGCGAACCGGGCAAGCGCGTGCGCGTTCGTCCAGACCGCGTACTGGCTCGGCCGTTCGTCTCCGATCGAGATCACCGCGCGCCACTTCGTGAACCTGGCCCCGAGCTCGCGGTACTCCGCCAGCCGTTCGCGCAAGCCGTCGAGCCCCTCGGTGATCGTCTCCTCGGGCGCGCCGGCGAGCGGCTTCGCGCCGGTGTCGACCTTGATCCCGGGGATGATCCCCTTCTCGTCGAGGAGCTTGGGGAACGGCGAGCCGTCCGCGGAGCTTTGCCGGATCGTCTCGTCGTACAGGATCACGCCGCTGATGAACTCCTCGGCGCCCTCCGTCGAGAAGAGCAGGTCGCGGTACGCGCGGCGCTTCTCCTCGGTCGATTCGACCCCGATCGAGTCGAAGCGCTTCTTGATCGTGCCCGAGCTCTCGTCGGCGGCCAGGATTCCCTTTCCCGACGCGACGAGCGCTTTGGCGGTCTCGTGCAGCTCTGACATCTCAGCCCTCCCTTGAAGTCCTGGAGTGATTATCCCGCACCGGGCGGGGCGTTTAGTCCTCGCGAAACCGAGCTGGCGGGCGGCGAACACCCGGCAAGCCGGACGCTATCGTTAGGACTGACGCGGACGTAGCTCAGTTGGTAGAGCGTCGGCTTCCCAAGCCGAAGGTCGCGGGTTCGAAGCCCGTCGTCCGCTAGAGAGAGAAAAGCCCCGCTCAGGCGGGGCTTTTCGATCCTCAAACAAGGCCAAGCCATTGCACTGCTCCCGGCAGCTGCGTGCCGGCATACGTCTTGAAGGAGTGCCTCCAGGAGCCGGTGACCGCCTCCACGCGCCCGCGTGGCCGCCGCTTGCGCAACTCTCTGTAGAACGCTCCGGACTGATGCGCCTGGTCGATCACGATCTGGTCGGTCTCGCTCCACCAGATCTGCAGCGGCACACCGGAGCGGGCGATTGCAGGAAGCCAATGCGTGGGGCTCCGCAGGACATAGCCGGCGCTGTTGGTGCGCGGTGTGCCGCCGACCTCGATGCGCGCCAGCGCCTGCGCTCGACGGCCGCCGGGGCTCCGTGCGAAGTCGTGATAACGGCGGTAGAAGTTCGTGACCGAGTCGAATGCGACCGCGCCGGCCAGTAGCCTCGGGTACTGGCCGAGCAGCAGCAATGTCTCTTGGCCGCCCATGCTGCCCCCGACCGCATAAATCCTCCGCCCGTCCACTCGAAGCCACGGCAGCGCGGCGCGGATGATTTCGGGCATCCGCGCGAGATCGGCGATCTGGCCCCGCCAACCCCAAGAGGCAAGCGGCAACTTCCGTCCCATACCACCAGGGCAGATAAGCGCGAAGCGCCCCTGAGCCGGCAGCTCCCCCCACTTGCTGGCGTTGACGGCGGCGCGGACGTTGCGGCCGTGTGGCGAGATCACGAGCGGCAACGCCGGGGTCGGGCGGCCTGGCCCGAAGCGCGCGGGAACCAGGATGACCGCGGGGCGAACGCGCCGGTTGTGGGCGCGGTAACGGATGTCCCACCTCTTGACCCCGTCGCTCACAGTCAGTTTCGGATCGTCACCTGACGGTCGCCCTTGCCCATGTTGCCGGCGATGTCCCAAACGCGAACGCGGAGGAAGTAGCGACCGTTCCGCAGCCGCGTCGTGTCCCAGTACGGTCGCGGGAACACTCGGAACCAATAGGTGCCATCGCAGGGCACGCTGCGGTGGAAGAGGACGCAGCCGTTCGCGGGCAGATTCTGCTCGGTACCAGGTGCGTAATGCTGGCCCGCCGGCATCTCGAGCAGCTGCTCTGACCAGAAGACGTCGCGGCGGTGAACGATTCGGCGGGTCGCCATCTGCACGATCGTGACCGCCATTCGAAACGGATGGTGCGGCGCGGCGAGGTGAGGCACCTGGCGAAACCAGCCGATGTAAGACTGCGGATCGCTCGCG
>JBKPFP010000407.1:0-3919 GCA_046744435.1 Actinomycetota bacterium
CGAGCTCTGGGCCGACCTCGAGCGCGAGTCCGGCGCGCAGCTGCTCGTTCCCGCCGGAGTCGCGTGGCTCGCACGCCGCGAGGACGGCTGGGAGGCGGAGAGCGCGCGCATCCTCGAGGACGAAGGCATCCGCACCGAGCGCCTGTCACCCGGAGAGGCGGCGCGCTTCTTCCCGAGCTTCAACCCGGACGGGCTCTCGTTCGTGCTCTTCGAGCCGGACGCGGGCGTTCTCCGAGCGCGAGACGCGACGCGCGTTGTCGTCGAGCAGGCGCTGACGAAGGGCGTCCGCCTCGTCTCGGCGCCTGCACGCCCCGAAGCAGACGTCGTCGTCGCCGAAGGTGAGCGGCTCGAGGCCGACCACGTCGTCTGGGCCTGCGGGGCCTGGCTCGCGCGACTCTTCCCGGAGCTCGTCGAGCTCCGCGTGACGAAGCAGCACGTCTACTTCTTCGGCGCGCCGGCCGGCTGGCAGACACCGTCCGTGCCGGCCTGGGTCGACTACGACGGCGCCGTCTACGGCGTCGGCGACCTCGACGGCCGCGGCTTCAAGGCGAGCCCGGACGAGGAAGGGCCCGCCTTCGACCCCGACGCGGACGACCGCGTCCCCTCGGCGGAAGGGGAGCAGTCGGCACGGGACTACCTCGGCTTTCGCTTCCCCGCGCTGGCCGGCGCGCCGCTCGTCGGCACGCGTACGTGCCCGTACTCGCTGACGGCGGACACGAACTTCCTCGTCGCACGCCATCCCGAGCACGAGCGCGTCTGGCTCCTCGGCGGCGGCTCCGGCCACGGCTTCAAGCACGGGCCGGCGCTCGCCGAGTACGTCGAGCGGCTCCTCGACGGCAGCGAGGAGCCGGATCCGACCTTCGGGCTCGGGCCCCGCGACCCCGGCGCGAGCCTGCGGACCGCGGGGACCCGATGAAGTAGGGAAGGAGCGCCGGCCACCCCCCCGAGGGCGGCCGGCACAGGTGGGGGTCGGACTAGGTGACCTTGAACGTCTTCTTCATCGTCGACGCGTGCGGGTCGCACACGTACGTGTACGTGCCCTTCCGCAGGGTTACGGTTACCGACTTCGTGCCCTTGAACGGGGTGCTGGTGATCAGGCGGTTCAGGCCCGGCCCCTTGAGGCGGAAGTCGTGGATGTTCGACTTGTCGCTGACGGTGATCGTGTAACGGCCGGCCTTGAGCGAGCGCACCTGGGTGGCGCCCTTCTTCAGCGTGATCGTGAAGCCGGGGCCGACCGTGCCGGTGAGCTTCGCGGGCGCCATCTGCGGCCCCGCGACGGTCGGCGCGGCGGCCACGAGGGCTGCAACGGCGCCGACGAGCAGAATGCGGATGCGAGTCATCGTCCTCCCTTGTCTGGTCGTCAGTCTCTCGTTCCTTACGAATGAGCAGAGCCAAACGGTTTGCGTTCGCGGGCGATACTAGATGCGGTGCAGTTACCTGATGGTTACGCCGAAGTTAAAGGTGCTCTGGAGCGCGAGTACCGCTTCCGGGACTTCGCCGACGCGCTCGCGTTCGTGAATCGCGTCGGCGAGCTAGCCGAGCGCGAGGGGCACCATCCCGACGTCGAGATGCACTGGAACCTGGTCAAGCTCCGCTGGTGGACGCACGCGCGCGATGCGATCACGGAACGCGACCACGAGCTCGCCGCGCGCTCGAACGAGCTCGTCTAGGGCCGCCATGGGCACGCGGTACGACGAGATCGCCGACTTCTATGACGAGATGGTCGGCGACGACGTGAGCGATTCCGTGGCCGCGTCCGTGCTCGAGCTCGCCGGAGAGCTCGCCGGCGCGTGCGTCCTCGATCTCGCGTGCGGCCAGGGCCGGCTCAGCCGCGAGCTCGCCCGAAGGGGCGCCTCGGTCGTCGGCGCCGACCTCTCGGAGAAGCTGCTCGCCAAGGCTCGTGCTGCCGAAGACGAGCAGCGGCTCGGAATCACGTACGTCCACGAGGACGTGACCGCGCCCGGTGCGCTGGCCGGCGAGCGCTTCGACGGCGTCGTCTGCCACTTCGGCCTCTCCGACATCGACGACCTCGACGGCACGCTCGCCACGGTTGCGCGCGTGCTCGTCCCGCGGGGCTGGTTCGTGCTCTCGATCGTTCATCCATGCTTCCCGGGCTCCGGACCCGACGCGCCAAGCAGCTGGCCCCCGGGGCGCGGCTACCACGCCGAGGGCTGGTGGCTGGCCGACAACCCGGGCTTCCGCGGCAAGGTCGGCGCGAACCACAGGACGCTGTCGACCTATCTCAATGCGCTCGGCGAGCACGGGCTCACGGTGGAGCGCGCCGCCGAGCCCGAGCCCGAGGCGGGCTGGTTCGAGGCCAAGGGCGGCCGCGAGCCCGTGCCGCTGTACCTGGTCGTCTGCTGCCGGCGCGTGTCCTAGTCGGGGTCGGACCACCAGAAGAAGCCGATTGTTCCCGGCCCCGCGTGCGTTCCGAGAACGGGGCCGAGCGTCGTCGCCAGCTCGATCGTCGCTTGCGGCCGCTGTGCCTCGACGAGCTTCTCCAGCGCCTCCATCCGCGCCGGCGCGTCCGCGTGGGCGATGCCGACCCGCAGCGCCGGCTCGTCGCTCGAGCTGCCGAGGAACGCGGTCTCGAACTCGTGGAAGGCGCGCCGGTTGCCGCGCACGCGCTTGAGCGGCAGCACCTCGCCGTCCTCGAGCGTGAGGATCGGCTTGATGTGCAGCAGCTGCCCGGCCATCCCCTGCGCCCGGCCGATGCGCCCGCCCTTGGCGAGGAACGCGAGCGTGTCGAGGGTGAAGATCAGATTCGTGTCGCGCTTGAAGCGCTCGATCAGCTCGTCGACCTCCTCGTCGCTCGTGCCGCGCTCGAGCCGCCGTTGGATCGCGAGCCCGAGCAGCGCGATGCCGGCCGACGCCGTCTCCGTGTCGACGACGCGCACCTTGCCCCCGGTCCGCTCGGCTGCCGCGCTCGCGCTCTGCCACGTGCCGGACAGCTTGCGAGGAATGTGGAGCGAGAAGACCCGCTCGTAGCCGGCGAGGTCGTCGTAGGCGGCCGCGAAGTCTGCGGGCGTGGGCTGCGAGGTGGTCGGCAGCTCGGCCGCCTCGCGAAGGCGCTTGTAGAAGTCGGCCGGCCCGAGGTCGACGTAGTCGCGGTAGCTCTCGGCGCCAAAGCGCACGTAGAGCGGGACGATGCGCCAGTTCGGGAACCGCTCCGGCGCGTCCGGGAAGTCGGCGGTCGAGTCGAGGACGATCGCGGTGTTCGAGGCGTCGAGCTCCAAGAGCCCTCAGTCGCCGGCGGGCGCGAGCTCACGGCCGGCCGCGCGGTGGATCGCCGCGACGATCTCGTCGAGCTGCTCGTCCTTCGTCAGGCAGGCGACGGCGCCGGCGGCACGGAGCGCATCGATCTCGCGCAGATTCGCGGAGGCGGTCAGGCAGACGACCGCTACGTCGGGGCACGCCTCGAGGAGCGCCTTCGTCACCTGCACTCCGTCCAGCACGGGCAGGCGGTAGTCCATGACGACCACGTCCGGGGAGTGCTCCTGGCACTGCTCGACGACCAGCGTGCCGTCGGCGATCGAGGCGACGATCTCGATGTCGGAGCGAAGGCCGAGCAGGAGCTCGAGCGCTTCTCGGAAGACGGCGTTGTCCTCCACGAGTGCGACGCGCACCGGGGGAGTCACGCTCTCACTGTATGCATCTACTCGGCTGATACCGAGGCGCCGCCACCCACGCGTGCATTTCACTCAGCGGAGAGAAGCAACGGGTAGTGCGGCTGGCCACCCGGGTGAACCTCGAGCTCGATCTCCGGATGGCGCTCGGACAGCCGGGCGAGCAGGGCGCCGAGCTCCGGCTCGTCCGCGCCGGTCAACAGCGTGAGCACGTCCCGCGGCTCGGCGAGCAGGCGATCGACGACCGACGCCGCGACCGGGTCGAAGCTCGTGCCGCCCGCGACCGGCTCGTC
>JBKPFP010000138.1:0-4312 GCA_046744435.1 Actinomycetota bacterium
GGGATCCAGGTTTCGGATCCACGAGCGGGTGGCGGACCAGTACCGGGCCGGCCGGGTACTGCTCGCCGGCGACGCCGCACACACGCACAGCCCGGCAGGTGGGCAAGGCATGAACCTCGGCCTGCGTGATGCGGTGACCCTCGGCGATGCGCTGTCGGTCGCGCTGCGGGAAGGTCGCGAGGACAAGCTCGACGAGTATGCGGCCGGCAGTCGTGCCGAGGCGATGCAGGTGGTTGCACTCGCCCACCGGCTCACCCGACTTGCCACCGCGCCGCCGGCGGCTCGCCCGCTGCGCAACGTGGCGCTACGCCTCCTCGCCCGCGTGCCGGCCTTCCGCCGCCGCCTGGCCGAGCAACTCTCCGCCATCGGCCACCGCTGAGGCAGACGGCGGGAAAAGTCACTGCTGGCCCAGCCCGTCCTCGACCCGGACGGAGGCGTCCATCGCCCCTACGGGATCATGGTGCTAAGCCTCGACACCGACTCGATCGCCGAGATCACGGGCTGCACGGACCCGTGCGTGTTCGGGGCCTTCGGCCTGCCGGGCGAGCTCGCCGCCTGATCAGCTCGCGTTGAGCGGCCGCAGCGCCCGGGCGGCGTCGAGGAGCAACTCCTCACCGGACGTCTCCATGCGGACGTACACGCCGTCGCGCACGAGAAAGCCGAAGCGCTTGCGGGTCACCAAGACCCATCCTTCGGGAGGGACGTACCCCATGCGCGAGCCGGGACGGAGAGAGGAGCCGTAGTTCCGGATACGGGCCGCGAAGTCGCGATGCGTGGTCTCGGCAATCGAGATGTAGGGCTCGCCGTCCTTGGACCCGCGGTACGCGAAGTCGAGGCCGGACAGCTCAGGCGCCGGGCCCACTCGGAAGAACAGGCTCGACGCGTGGGCCAGCTGCAGACCCGCATGTTCGCGGCCGAGCCAGAAGGGCGTCCGGCCAAGGATCTCCGCTGCTTCGCCGAGAGGAATTTCGCGCGGACCTCGGATCGCATAGTCTCCGGACGAAAGTCTGTCGCCCGGTGCGACCGGCGACGTCTCCAGATCGGCCGCGTCGGCGGCCACCGACTGCATTCGAAGCACGCGCTGGCTGGCCAAGAGGCAGGAGGGCTTACACGGCCACCCCTCCTGCGTTGTCCGAATCGCGACCGGCTTGAACGTTCCGCGGGAGACAGCCACCTGATCCACGGGAGCTCTCACGTTGGGGTTGCTGGTCACCATGCGGCCCCGGGGCACGGTGATCCAGTACACGGAGATGCCGTCGATCACACCGCGCCCACTGACACGGGCAGTGCCGGCCTTGAGAGCGTCGCGGTAATCGCGCGCGAGCCTTTCGACATCGGGCGAAGAGCGCACTTCGACGCGGCCCTTCGGCAGCGATCGTCCCACGGTGGACACCTCGTCGTACTCGATGACTCCGCCGAAACGCGAGAGCTCGCGGACAAGACCGCCGTTCGTGTCGTACCAGATCTCCTCCGTTCTGAATATTCGCTTTCGGTCTCCGGTTCTCAGATCGACGAGCGTGCCGGCCGGCAGCGCGTCATCACGGAGGACAACATGAAGAACCGGTCCGTCGCCCACAGCCGCCAGTGCTCGGTCGAGGATGCCCACGCGCTCGGTCCCTCGCCAGGGCGCGGTCACGAAGAGTGCGACGAGGGCCGCTGCCCCGGCGGCGACGCCGATCTGCAGCGTAAGCAAGCGTCGGCGGGGACGAGCGTCACGAAGTACTCCGTCCCACGCCGGCTTTCGCGAGGGCTCGGGCACGAGCCGGTCGAGAGCTTGCCGGACGTCGTTCATCGTGGGGCCTCCTCGAGTGCCTGCCGGAGTGCGGAGTGAGCCGAGTTGAGCGTCGCGCCGACCGTTCCCGGCGCGATGCCGAGCGTGGCTGCGATCGCCTCGTAGTCGAGATCCGCTAGTAGCGGAGGAACAGAACTAGTCGCTGCCTGTCGGGCATCCCGGCGATCAGCGATCGGATCGGGTCGCCGAAGCTGTTATCGCTCGCGGGCATCCTCTCGAGCTCGACGCGTTTGGCGCGACGCGCGCGCTTCTTGGCCGCGTTCACGACAAGCCGCCAGACCCAGCCTTCGAGCGGCCCCTCGCCGCGGTAGGAACCGCGTTTTCGCACCGCCTGCACGAAAGCGTCGTGCACCGCGTCGGCGCCGGTGTCCTCGTCGCCTGCAATCGCGGTCGCGACCCGCACGAAGCGCAGGAAATCCGCTCGGTAGACCCGCTCGAGCTCGGCGATCGAGGCTCCCCGGCTGAGTCTCATCTCACCAATGATCCTCGGAGCCGCGCGAATTCTTTAGTGCGCGTGGCCAGCGTGCGCGTCCTCGAGCTTCGACTCCTCGAGCCTCAACGCGAGGAGCGCCGCGAGTGCCGTCGTCACTGGCACGGCGGCAATGAGCCCGATCGAGCCGACGAGCATGCCGACGACCGCCTCGGACACGGCCTCGAAGTTCAGCGCCTCGCCGAAGGGCGTGTCGACGAGGCTGAAGACGAGGAGCACCGGCAGCGCGGCTCCAGCGTACGCCAGGACGAGCGTGTTCACCGTCGCGGCGATGTGGTCGTGGCCCACGCTCAGCGCGCTCCGGAACAGGGCGGGGAAGCGGAGGCTCTTGTTCGCGCGGCGGAGCGCCATGACCGTGGACGATTGCGAGACGGTCACGTCGTCGAGGACGCCGAGAGCGGCGATGACCATGCCCGCGAGCAGAAGCCCCTGGAGCGAGAGCGCATGCTGCGACGCCCGCAGGTACACCGCTTCCTCCGATGTGATGCCGCTCAGGTGACTAAGGCCGATGAAGAGATCAGCGAGGCCAAGCGTAAGGGCGAGGCTGACTGCGGTCCCGAGGCAGGCCGCCAACGTCTTCGGGCCGATCCCGTGCGCGAGCGGAATCGTCACGAACATGACCGTCAGCGCGCCGATCAAGGCGACGCCCGTGGGCGAGCGGCCTTCGAGGATCGCGGGCACGACGAAGAAGACGATGACGGCGAGGCTCGCGACCAGGCCGGCCAGCGCGCGGAGCCCCTGCAACCGGCTGGTGAGCAGCACGAGCCCGGCGAACAGAGCCGCGAGCCAGAGCATCGGCGGGCGCCGCTCGAAGTCGGAGAAAGAGTACGGATCGACGCGTCCTCCAGCTTGCACGGCTTCGGGCGGAAGCACGTTCTTGTAGACCCGGATCTGGTCGCCGACGTCGAAGCGCCCTTCGGCGGCCATGAACGTGAAGTTGATCTCGTCTCCCTTGTCCGGACCGCTCTTGAGCTCGGACGTGACCCGGAAGCAATCCGTCGCCCCGATCCCCTGCGCGCAGGCCGTTGACCGGACGCCGACGACCTCCGCCTGGTAGGTCTTGGGCGGAGTCGCCCCCTGCGGCCGCGGAATCTTGTCCCCGTCTGGCCAGAACGTGATCAGCCCGATTATGGTCGCGGCCAGGAGCACGAAGAACGCCATCACCAGCACGTTGACGAGGACGTAGCGCGACACCCGGCCCCAGTGTGTCAGCGGCCCCGGACCGCCACTGGAGTACGCTTTCGGCGCGAATGGCGCGCGAGTACCCGACCGTCCTTGATCTCGTCGGCCACACCCCGCTCGTCCGCCTCCAGCGGCTCGTGCCGGAGAGCGCCGCGACAGTTGCCGCGAAGCTCGAGTACCTCCAGCCCGGCGGCTCGGTCAAGGACCGGATCGGGATCAAGATGATCGAGCAGGCCGAGCGCGAGGGGAAGCTGAAGCCCGGCGGCACGATCGTCGAGCCGACCTCGGGCAACACCGGCACCGGGCTCGCGATCGCGGCTGCCATCAAGGGCTACCGCTGCATCTTCGTCATGCCCGACAAGATGAGCCAGGAGAAGATCTCGCTCCTGCGCGCGTACGGAGCCGAGGTCGTCATCTGCCCATACGCGGTCGCGCCCGAGTCGCCCGAGAGCTACTACTCGGTCTCCGACCGGCTGGCCGAGGAGATCCCCGGCGCGTACAAGCCCGACCAGTACACGAACGCCGGCAACCCCGAGGCGCACTACGAGACAAACGGCCCGGAGATCTGGGAGCAGACCGGCGGCGAGGTCGACGCGCTCGTGATCGCCGTCGGCACGGGCGGCACGATCTCGGGCACGGGCCACTATCTGAAGGAGCAGCAGCCCGACACGCTCGTCGTCGGCGCCGACCCCGAGGGCTCGATCTATACCTCGGGCGAGGACCAGATGCACCCATACCTCGTCGAGGGCGTCGGCGAGGACTTCTGGCCGCAGACGTTCGACCGCTCGATCGTCGACCAGTGGGTGACGGTGTCCGACAAGGACTCGTTCCTCACCGCCCGGAGGATG
>JBKPFP010000090.1:0-5502 GCA_046744435.1 Actinomycetota bacterium
CTCGAACTGCGACACGGTGATCGTGATCCCGAACGACCGCCTGCTCGAGGTGCTCGACCGCTCGACGTCGATGCTCGACGCGTTCCGCATCGCCGACGACGTCCTGCGCCAGGGCGTCCAGGGCATCACCGACCTGATCACCATGCCGGGCATCATCAACCTCGACTTCGCGGACGTGAAGACGATCATGAGCGACGCGGGCTCGGCCCTGATGGGCATCGGCTTCGCGACCGGCGACAACCGCGCCGTCGAAGCCGCCGAGCGGGCGCTCGCGTCGCCGCTGATCGACACCGAGCTGATCGGAGCGCGCGGCATCCTGCTCTCGATCGCCGGCGGCGACGACCTCTCGCTCTACGAGGTGAACGAGGCCGCCGAGGTCGTGCGCCGCGGAGCCCGCGACGACACGAACATCATTTTCGGCGCCACGATCGACGAGCGCCTGACCGGCCAGGTCTGGGTGACCGTCGTCGCGACCGGCCTGGACGGCAGCGCAAAGGTGCGGTCGAGAGCTCCAGCCGAGCGGCGCGAGGAAGAAGACGTCTTCCAGCCGCCGAGCTTCCTGACCGACTAGCAGTCAGGCTTGCCGGCGCCGACCACTGCCGCGAGCGCCCGCCGCGCGCCGACGCGGAACTCGAGCCGCATCAGGCCCGAGCGCCGGGCCTGGAAGCGGATCATCTTGTCCTCCCCGGCCGAGAAACAGCCTGCGGTCGACCGCCAGTAGGGCGAGTAGCGCACCGCGATCCGGTAGTTCCCGGGTCGCTCGAGGCTGAGCAGCATGTGCCCCTGGCCGACGTCCAGCACCTCCGCCTCGCCCGGCCCGGTCACGATCGGCCGCGGCCGCGGCACGGCGAAGATCGTCAGGTGGCGGGCCCTGAACACCGCGTGCAGGCCGGAGCGGCCGCTCTCGATCAGCTCCGCCTCGTGCTTCGCCCCGTAGTCCGGCTTGATGTCCGAGAGGACGACGTAGCGGATGCCGAGCCCCCGCAGCCACGACAGGTAGGCATCCCGCCGGAGATCGTCGTAGAGGAGCGCGTTCTGCGGGAAGTCGTCCTGGCGGAACCAGCCGCGCGCGAGCGGGATCCCCGCTTTCGGCAGCGCGAGGGCCGCGGAGTGGTTGGCGGTGTCGACGACCTCTACGCGATAGGACGGCGTCAGGTTCTCGTGCAGGTAGTCGATCGCGGGTTGCCAGTACGCCGGCTCGAAGCCCCGATCGGCGCGCGCCCGCGAGTAGCTCCACGCGAGCGGGCTGAGGTTCCAGGCGGCGGCAAGGGCGAGCGCGACGACCGCGACCGTGCGCGGCCGCCAGGCGCGGAGCGAAAGGATGAGGACGGCGATCGGGATCGCCGCGTAGCGCAGGCGCGCGATGTTGCCGCCGAGCGCCGACGGGACCGCGTAGGCGAGCAGAATCGCTGGGACGTAGGCAACGAACACCCAGCGCAGGGCCCGCGCCGCCTCCACACGCCACGTGAGCGCGGCGCCGAGCACGCAGAAGACCAGCGCGGAGACGAGCTCGTAGAACCGGAATGGAAAGTGTTCGCCGCCCGGGAACGCTCGGGCGACGATCAGGTAGAGCGAGCCGACGCCGCCCACGACCAGCGCAGGGACAAACAGCCGCTCGGGGCGCTCGCGCAGGTCGAGCGCGATGCCGGCGAGCACGATCGCGAGCAGCAGGAACGCGAGCGGGCTTGCTGCGAGCGTCAGCAGCGCGAGGACGGCGAAGCGCCAGCGCTTGCCGGCCTGCAGCGCCCAGAGGGCGAGGAGGCCGAGCGCGAAGCCGAGCGCGAAGGGGAACGCGGCCGAGACGATCAAGCCGGCCCAGACGACCGCGAACGAGCGGCTCGACCAGCGGGCCAGCGGCCCCCACTGCTGGCCGACGACGACCGTGAACGCGAGCGCGGCCGTGGCGATCGAGGCGACGGCGAGCGGCTCGATCCCCAAGTACGCGGCCAGCGGGTAGTAGAGGACGCTGTAGGTGACGAAGCTGTAGCGGCCGCCGTACCAGAAGTTGTTCCAGAGCTCGAAGCCGTCGTCGAGGAAGACCGTGCGCTGGTAGACGTGAGCGGCCAGGTCGTTGCCGGGCGGCGCTACCCAAACGAGGAGCGCGGCGAGCGAGGCAGCGGCTCCCGCAGCGAGCATCGCCTCGCGCACGAGCGGGCTCGCGCGATTCACGAGACGGAAGGGTAACGCGTCCGGCGGCGCACTACGCTTGAACCATGAAGGGCGCGATCGCAGCCGGGCACGTTTTGACCGCCGAGGCCGGCGCCGCGGTGCTGGCCGAAGGCGGCAACGCGGTCGACGCCTGCATCGCGGCCGCGTTCGCCTCCTGGGTCGCCGAGAGCCCGCTCACGGGCCCAGGCGCGGGCGGCTTCCTACTCGTCCACCGGGCCCGGGACCGCAAGGACCGCGTGCTCGACTTCTTCGTCGCGAAGCCCGGCCAGGGCCTGCGCGGCGAGCCGCCGGCGGCACTGGAGACGATCGATGTCGACTTCGACGGCTCGTCCTCGCAGGTCTTCCTCGTCGGCGCGGCCTCGTGCGCGGTACCGGGAGCGCCCGCCGGGCTCGAGGCCGCGCATCGCGCGTACGGCACCGTACCTTGGCCGCGGCTGCTCGAGCCCGCGATCGAGCTCGCGCGCAAGGGGGTCGAGCTCACGCCCCAGCAGGCCTACCTGCACGCGATCCTCGACCTCATCCTCCGCCACACGCCCGAGGGCCGCACGATCTACGGCAAGCGCGGACGCCTGACCGCAGGCGACCGGCTCGTCATGAGCGACCTCGGCTCGACGCTGGAGGCGCTCGCCGAGGGTGGCGCGCGCGTCTTCTACCGCGGCGAGCTCGCGCGGGTCATCTCGGGCTACCTCCGTGGACGGGGTGGCTCGGTCACGAAGCGCGACCTGACCGAGTACCGGGTCATCTGGCGCCGACCGCTGCAGACCGGGTTCGAGCGGCACACGTTCGTCTCCAATCCGCCGCCGTCCTCCGGCGGCGTCCTGATCGGCTACGCGCTCGCGCTGCTCGACCGGCTGGGGCCCGACGGCAAGCACGGCACCGCCGAGGCGATCGCCACGCTCGCCGAGGTCATGCGAGAGACGCATCGCGCCCGCGAGGGCAGCTTCGCACGCGAGCTCTACCGCGGCGGCCTGGCGAACCGCCTCTACGCCGAGGACGCCATGCGCGCGGCGCTCGCGCGCATCGGCCGGGGCGAGCCGACGGCCAACGAGCCGGCCGGCGCGCCCGGCACGACACACGTCTCGGTCGTGGACGAGCGGGGCAACGCGGCCTCGCTGACGGCCTCCACCGGCGCGGGGTCGGGCGTCGTCATCCCCGGCACCGGCATCCACATGAACAACATGCTCGGCGAGTACGACCTCAACCTCGTCGGGCGCGGCGCGCGGCCCGGCGCCCGGCTGACGAGCATGATGGCGCCATCGCTCGTCCTACGCGGGTCGAAGCCGCGACTGGTCGTCGGCAGCGCCGGCTCGATCCGGCTCCGCGGCGCGATCATCCAGCTCGTCGTCAACGTCGTCCGCCACGGCCTGCAGGTCGAGGAGGCGATCTCCGCTCCGCGCATCCATCTCGACAACGGCCACCTGCACTGCGAGGGCGGGTCGGACCCCGCGCAGCTCGACCGGCTCGAGGCTCTCGGTTACGAGCTCGTGCGCTGGAGGCGGCGGAACCTCTACTTCGGCGGCGCCGCAGCCGTCGAGGTGCGCGAGGACGGCAGTCTCGCCGCGGCCGGCGATCCTCGCCGGGGCGGCCACGGCATCGTCGTCGGTACGCTACGCGTCTAAGTTTGAGCCGAAGTGGCCTGTTCGCTCGTCCGCCACTGTCTCCGCCTCAGCTGCAGGAAAGTGCTCGTTCCAGCATGAGCGACTGGCTCGTAGTTCGCCCTGCGACGCCCACGGACGCCTCCGCGCTCGCCGAGCTCGGACGGGCGGTCGGCTCCGAGGAGGAGGGCTGGCTCATCTCCGATCACGACTGGCGCAGCCCGGGCGAGGAGCGCCGCTACCTGCGCAGCCTGCGCCGCTTCCCGCATGCCGCGGTCTTCGTCGCCGAGACGCCGAAGGGCATCGTCGGGCGGCTCTCGATCGCACGCGACCCGCATCCGGCGAGCTACCACGTCGCCGACCTCGGCCTGATGGTCGGCGCCGGATATCGCCGCCGCGGGGTCGGCACCGCGCTCATGCGCGAGGCGGAGCGCTGGGCGCGCGACGCAGGCGTGACGAAGCTCGAGCTGCACGTCTTTCCGCACAACGCGCCGGCGATCGCCCTCTACCGCAAGCTCGGCTTCAAGCGCGAGGGCTACCGGCGCGGGCACTACCGGCGCGGCGACACTTACGTGGACGCGATCTTGATGGCGCTGCACCTGGCTAGGCTTGACCGGTGAGCTTCGCGGAGATCGCCGACTCGTTCTTCAAGCCCGCGGTGCGGGACATCGTCCCGTACGAGCCGGGCAAGCCGGTCGAGGAGGTGCAGCGGGAGCTCGGGCTCGAACGTGTCGTCAAGCTCGCCTCCAACGAGGGGCCGTATGGGCCGTTCCCCGAGGCGGTCGAAGCGCTGGCCCGCGGTGCCCCGGAGCTGAACCGGTACCCCGACGGCGGCGCCTACCGGCTGCGAGCCGCGCTTGCCGAGCGGCACGACGTCCGCTTCGAGGAGATCGCGCACGGAGCGGGCTCGGACGGGATCGTCGACTACCTCTCGCAGCTCGCGCTCGATCCCGGCGACGAGATCGTCTGCGGCTGGCCCTCGTTTCCGAGCTACGTGATCGACGCGCTCAAGCTCGGCGCCGTCCCGCGGCAGGTGCCGCTCAAAGACCACCGCTACGACCTCGAGGCGATGCTCGAGGCGATCGGGCCGAGGACGAAGCTCGTCTATGTCTGCTACCCGAACAACCCGACGGGGACGCACAACGCCCGCGCGGAGCTGGACGCGTATTTCGACGCCGTCCCGGACCACGTCCTGACCGTGCTCGACCAGGCCTATTTCGAGTACCTCGAGCATCCGGAGTATGCGGACGGGATCGAGGACTACCTGAAGCAGGGGCGCCGCGTGGTCGTGTTGCGGACGTTCTCGAAGATCTACGGCCTCGCCGGCCTTCGCGTCGGCTACGCCGTGGCGCCGGCCGAGATCGTGACCGCGATCGGCAAGGTCCGCCGCGCCTTCGACGTCAACTCGGCAGCGCAGGCCGCTGCGCTCGCCAGTCTCGACGCGCCGGACGAGCTCGCACGCCGGCGGCGCGAGAACCGGCAAGGGCTGGACCAGCTCGAGCGGATCATGCGAGAGCACGGGCTCGAGCCGGCGAGGCCCGCGGTCGGGAACTTCCTGTTCGCCGAGGTCGGCGACGACTCGCGGCCGCTCTTCGAACAGTTGCTCCGCGAAGGCGTGATCGTGCGGCCGACAGGAGGCTTCGGCGCGCCCGGCGCGATCCGCGTCACGGTCGGGACGGCCGAGGAGAACGAGCTCTTCGGCGAAGCGCTGGCGAAGGTGCTCAGCGCCGCAACGCCG
>JBKPFP010000022.1:0-8488 GCA_046744435.1 Actinomycetota bacterium
CAGCTCGGGCGTGCGGTGCGGGCCGTGTTCGAGTCCTGGAACACGCCTCGCGCGCAGGTCTACCGCCGCGCGCACCACATCTCCGACGACCTCGGCACCGCCGTCAACGTCGTGCAGATGGTCTTCGGCAACAAGGGCGAGCGCTCGGCTACGGGCGTCGCGTTCACGCGCGACCCGTCGACCGGGGAGCACGAGCTCTACGGCGAGTTCCTCGTCGACGCGCAGGGCGAGGACGTCGTGGCGGGCATCCGCACGCCCGAGCCTCTTGCGCGCATGCGGGAGAGCCTCCCGGAGGCCTTCGACCAGCTCGTCGACACCGTGAACCGCCTGGAGCAGCACTACGGCGACATGCAGGACATCGAGTTCACGATCGATGACGGCAAGCTCTACCTGTTGCAGACGAGGACGGCGAAGCGCACCGCCGCGGCCGCGCTCAAGGCCGCCGTCGACATGGTCGACGAGGGCGTGATCTCGAAGGACGACGCCGTCGCCCGCATCGACGCGGCCCAGCTCGACCAGCTCCTGCACCCGATGATCGACCCGAACGCGGAGTTCGAGGTCGTGGCCACCGGGCTCAACGCCTCGCCGGGGGCCGCGTCCGGGCAGGTCGTGTTCGACGCGGACACGGCGGCCGAGCGGGGCGAGAACGGCGACGCGGTCATCCTCGTCCGCTGGGAGACGACCCCGGACGACATCCACGGCATGATCGCCGCGAAAGGGATCCTCACGGCGCACGGCGGCATGACGTCTCACGCCGCGGTCGTCGCCCGCGGGATGGGCAAGCCGTGCGTCGCCGGCTGCGAGGCGCTCTCGGTCGACCTCGAGAAGAAGAGGGCCTCGCTGAACGGCGAGCAGATCGCCGAGGGCGTCGTGATCACGATCGACGGCGGCACCGGCCGTGTGATCATCGGGCCGGTCGACCTCGTGCCGCCGCAGATCAACGAGGACTTCGAGACGATCCTCGAGTGGGCCGACGGCCTGCGCCGACTGAAGGTGCGCGCGAACGCGGACACGCCCGAGGACGCCGCCAAGGCGCGCGAGTTCGGAGCGCAGGGCATCGGCCTCTGCCGCACCGAGCACATGTTCATGGCCGAGGATCGGTTGCCGCTCGTGCGCGAGATGATCATGGCGCGCAGCGAGGAGGAGCGGCGTGTGGCACTCGACAAGCTGCTCCCGCACCAGCAGAGCGACTTCGAAGGGATCTTCGAGGCGATGGCCGGGCTGCCGGTCACGATCCGCCTGCTCGACCCGCCGCTGCACGAGTTCCTGCCGCCGCTCGAGGAGGCGAAGGACGAGCACATGCGTGAGCGGATCCGCTCGCTGCAGGAGGCGAACCCGATGCTGGGGACGCGGGGGTGCCGGCTCGGCCTGATCTGGCCCGAGATCTACGAGATGCAGGTGCGCGCGATCGTCCGCGCCGCGCTCGCCGTCCGGGGACGCACCGGCAACGCGCCGCTCGTCGAGATCATGCACCCGCTCGTCGCCTTCGGCGAGGAGCTGCACCGGCTGCGCGCGATCACCGTCGCCACGGCCGCCGAGGAGGGCGAGCTCGAGTACCTCGTCGGGACGATGATCGAGCTGCCACGGGCGTGCGTGCGCGCCGACGAGATCGCCGAGCACGCCGACTTCTTCTCCTTCGGTACGAACGACCTCACGCAAACGGCGCTCGGCTTCTCGCGGGATGACGCGGAGGGCAAGTTCCTCACGCGCTACCTCGAGGACGGCGTCCTGGAGCGGAACCCGTTCGAGACGCTCGACCAGTCAGGCGTCGGCGATCTGATGCGGATCGCCGTCGCGCGGGGCCGCGAGGTGAAGGTGGGCCTGAAGATGGGCATTTGCGGCGAGCACGGGGGCGAGCCGGCCTCGGTGGCGTTCTGCCACGGGCTCGGGCTCGACTACGTCTCCTGCTCGCCGTACCGCGTGCCGCTCGCGCGGCTCGCCGCGGCGCAGGCGGCGCTGAGCGAAGCGGGCGTCGAGGCGGCGGTCGCCGGCGGCTGACGCTGGATCAGGCGAGCGTCTGGACGCGCCAGTAGGCGACAGCGACGCTGGCGAGGCCGACCGCCACGAGGCCGAGCGCGCCGAGCAGGCCCGGCCGCCCGTAGACGGCGTGGGTCTTGCCGAAGCGCGAGAGAGCGAGCGCACCGACCGCCCCGCCGGCGAGCCCGCCCAGGTGGCCGCCGATCGAGATGCTCGGGATCGCGAACGTAAGCACGAGGTTGACGACGAGCAGACCGAGTGCCTGGCCGCCGAGCACGTAGTTCTGCTGCCACTCGAGGATGAGCGCCGCGCCGAGGATGCCGAAGATCGCGCCCGAGGCGCCGACCGTGAGCGCGTGCGGGTCGAACAGGATCGCTCCCGCCGACCCGGCGAGACCGGACACGAGGTACAGCGCGAGAAAGCGCCAGCGGCCGAGCGCCTGCTCGACCGGAGCTCCGACGAACCACAGCACGACCATGTTCAGCCCGATGTGGAGGACGCTTCCGTGCAGGAACGCGGCGGTGATCAACCGCCACCATTCGCCGTCGGCCAGCCCGCCGGGCAGGAACGGCGAGCTGACGAACAGGGCGCCCTTCTCGAACCACGTGCCCCTTGTCTGGCCGAGTGTCGACCCCTGCGCGAGGTTGACGAAGTAGACGAGGACGTTGAGCGCGATCAGCGTCTTCGTGACGAGCGCGCCGGAGCCCTCGATGGCCGCGCGCCGCACTCCGCGACTGACGCGCGCGGTCCCTTGCGCCACGCCCGCGTGGTCGGGGCAGCGGATGCCGACCGGAGCGAAGACCATGCAGTCGGTGCAGATACCGCGCCCGCACTCGGAGCACGAGACGCGGGTCTCCCGGTTCGGATGGCGGTAACAGGTCATGACCTCGGCCATGGAGGTAGCGTAGTTTGCACGTGCGCGTTGACGTCGCCTTCACGCCGGCCGAGGCGGTCTCCGCGCAGGTGGCAGTCGTCGTCGACGTCCTGCGCGCGACCTCGACCATCGCGCAGGCCCTCGCCTCGGGCTACGGGCGCATCTACTGCGTTGCGGAGATCGAGGACGCGCTCGCCTTGCGCAAGGAGCTGGGGGAGGGATTGCTCGGCGGCGAGCGGAGCGCGGTCCGGATCGAGGGCTTCGACGTCGGCGCCTCGCCACGCGAGTTCGTCGGCGAGCCGCGGGCGGAGACGGTCATCTTCTCGACGACGAACGGGACTCGCGCGATCCTGGCCGCCGCCGGCCGCTGCGGAGAGGTGCTGCTCGGGAGCCTGCTGAACCTCGAGGCCGTGGCGCGCGTCGTGCGCGAGCGTGGGGAGGACGTGGCCGTCCTGTGCGCGGCCTTTCACGGCACGTTCGCGCTGGATGATGCGTACTGCGCCGGTCGGATCGTCCAGCTCCTCGGCGGCGAGCCGCGCGACGCGGCGAAAGCGGCGGAGATCATCGCGGGGTCGTTCTCCGATGCGCACACGGCACTGCTCGCGCGAACGTACGGGCCGCCCGGGCTCGAGGAGGACATCGCCTACTGCGCGCAGGAGAGCATCCTCGACGTCGTCCCGCGCTTCGAGCGCATGCACGGGCGGGCCGCCGAGATCACCCCCGTAGACTCGGGGCCGTGAAGCTCGAGGGGCTGCCGGTCCGCGAAGAGCTCGAGGCACTCGCGCGCCATTATCAGCACCTGCAGGTCGAGCACCAGAAAGCGAGCCCCGGAAGCTCGGCAAGGCGCCGTTTCGAGGACAAGCTCATGCATGTGCGCGAGCGGTTCGACCGCGTGCTCGGCGAATGGGTTCCCGACGAGGAGCTACGCGAGGCGTGGCGCGCCTTCCTTGAACACCAGGGCCCGGAGCCGGACGGCCCGTCCGCGATGGAGCCCGTCGCCTTCCGCGGGCGCTCGGAGGTGACGGGCTCGATCGTCGAGATCCGCGGGAGCGGAGACGAGCTGCGGGTGGAAGTGGACGGCTCGCTCGTGGAGCGCGTCGCGGCCGAGAAGGATTTCGCGGCCACCGAGCCCGTCCTGACGTTCCGGCTGAACGGGCAGGAGTTCGAAGAGCTCTTCGACGTGTCGGACGAGGCGCTCGGGGCGCTGGCCGATTTCCTGGACGAAGGCGGGTCACCGCCCTGGGAGCACGCCTCCGAGCTGCTCACGGACGGGCTCGTCGACGTGCATTTCGCGCTCACGCCGCGTGGCCGGCGCGCGCTCGCCTCACGCCGGTTGCGGCTGCGATCACGACGTAGCCGCTAAGTGCCCGTCTGCGGTTGCTCCGCTCGCTCGAACTCGTCGATCCAGGCAGAGACGAAGGGGGCGCATTCATCGTGAAGCTCGCCCTCGGTTCCCCGAACGGTCTCGTTCCAGGACAGAGCCCGGTTCAGCATGCCGAGGCGGTAGGCGGTTGGAAGCAATGTGCGCAGGCTCGTCCTCGACGCGATTGAGGTCCACGGCTCGAGGTAAGTGTCGGCGAGGCGGTCGAGCGCGGGCGCCCCGGGCTCGAGCTCGAACCGGTCGGCGATGCCCCGCAAAGCAACGACGATGCCGAAGATCGGATGACCGACGCAGCTGTCGGCCCAGTCGATGAACACGTGCTCGCCATTGCGCACGAGGACGTTGCCAGCATGCACCTCCTCGTGGACGAGCGTCTCCGGCAGCCCGTACGACTCGATCGTCCCGACGAGGTCGCGAACGAGATCGAGGTCGACCGGCAGGTCTCCCGCAAGCTCCGTCATGTGAGGCAGGCGCCGGTCGGGCACGCCCAGGGCGAGTACGTCATCCCTGCGCTCGACGAGCTCCAATTGCAGCCCGGCGTAACGCACGAACAGCGGCTCGAATTGCTCGAGGGCCGGCTCGCGCTCGAGAACGCTCCTCAATGCCTCGCCTGAATCGCGCATCAGCATCCAACCCCGGTCGGGCTCGACGGCGATGAGCCCCACGGTGCAGTCGGGCCGCCAGCGGGCAAGAGCCTCGGTGAGGGCGGCCTCATGGGCGAGTGCGGGCGCCGACGCCTTGAAGTACGCCGCACCTTTGACAGTCGGAACGAGCAGCATCGCCGACCAGGCTCTCTTGTGGAGCTCCTCGAGCGGCCCGGTGCGCTCTGCGCTCGCGTCGATCCATGCCGTCACGTCGTCGAGCCAACCAGCCCGAAACCAGGGGAGCATGAGCGAAACGTAGGCACTTGACAGGGGAACGTCTGTTCGTGTAGAACATGTGTTCGCATGATCGCCTGCCTCCTCATCCCGGGCTTCGAGCTGCGGGCTGCACTCCGCGCGACGCCGAGCCTCGCACTCCGGCCGGCCGCGCTCGCGCCCGCCGAGGGCGAGGAGCCGCTCATCGGCTCGGTGACGGCAGCCGCCGAGGCGAAGGGCGTCAAGCCGGGCATGCGCATGGGGGAGGCGCTCGCGACGTGCCCGGCGCTCGTCCTCGTCGAGCAGGACCCGGCTGCAGCCGAGGCGGCCTGGGAGGGAATCGTGCGGCGCCTCGAGGACGCAGGCTTCGCCGTCGAGCCCGATGGGCTCGGCTGCGCCTACTTCGAGACGCGGGGGGTCGAGCGTCTCTACGGCGGCGTGGAGGCCGCGCTCAAGCGCGCGCTCGCCGCCGTCAGCTCTGCCTGGGATCCACGCGCGGGCGCGGCCGGGCGCCGGTTTGCCGCACTCGCGGCGGCGAACGTCGCGCGTCCCGGGCAGGTTCTCATCGTGGCCGACGAGCGCGCACGTGACTTCCTCGCGCCGCTCCCGCTCTCGCTCCTCCCTCTGGAGGAAGCTCGGCGGCAAGAGCTCGCGGAGCTGGGCGTGCGTAAGGTCGGTGAGCTTGCCGGGCTGCCAGGCGGCGCCGTAGCCGAACGATTGGGGCCGGACGGGCGGCGCGCCTGGAGCCTGGCGAGGGGGAGGGTGAAGGGGCGCGTCCGCGGCCGCCGGCCTCCCGAAGAGCTCCTGCAGGCGCTCGAGTTCCCGGAGGCAATCGGCAACGAGCTCACGCTGCGCCGGGCTCTCGCCGTCCTCGTCGACGGCCTGCTCGCCCGGCCCGAGCGGGAGCACCGCTTCCTCCGCAAGGTGGCCCTGTCCGCGACGCTGGTCGGCGGCAGCTCCTGGCGGCGGACACTGACGCTGCGCGATCCGTGCGCGGAGGCCACGCGCCTGCGCACCGCGCTCGGCCCGAAGCTCGCCGAGCTGCCGGCGCCGGTGCTGAAGCTCAGGCTCGAAGCGGTCGAGCTGACGAAGTCGACCGGTCAACAGCTGGCGCTCGTCCAGCCCGAGGGCGACGACCTCCGTGATCGCCTGCGCGAAGGGCTCCGTCAGGTGAAGGCCAGCACCGGCGACGGAGGTGTCTGCACGGTCGTCGAGGTCGCACCCTGGTCGCGGATCCCGGAACACCGAGCTCTGCTCGTCGCGCGGGAAGACTGAACGCTCCACGGCCCGCGCTCGTCGAGGCGCGCGTGGACGGCTCTCCGCGAGAGGTGAACCGCCAGCCGGTCGCCCTGCTGCGCGAGGAGTGGCGGGTCGTCGACCGCTGGTGGACCGAGGTGCCGATCAGCCGCCGCTACTTCGACGTCGTGCTGGAGACCGGCCAGAACCTCGTCGTCTACCGGGACGAGGAGGTGGGTCGCTGGTTCACGCAGCGGGGAGCTTGAGGCATCGCTTGCGATGCCGACTCCAGGACGGACGGGCTCTGCCCGTGCGTCCGTCTGAACTGACCGGTCGACCCGCCTGCCGTCAGCCCACGTGCGATCGAACCGACTCGCTAAGCGTTCCGGACTCGTCCGATGAAGCCGGCGCCCGGCGCTTGGACGTTCAGCATGCGCGCGCGGTCCGGCCCTGGGATCGAGAAGCCGTGGCGCACACCGGGCGGCGCCGCGACCCAGGTGCCGGGGCCGGCGAGCACGGTCTCGTCGCCAATCGTGAACTCGACCTCGCCCTCGAGGATGAAGAACGAGTCGGTGTGGGCGTCGTGGACGTGCGGGTCGACCGGCCCATACCCGGGGTCGCACACGAGCTCAAGCACCTCGAGCTCGTCGGCCTCGTACTTGACGTGGAGCTCGCGCTTCGGGGCGGGCAGCGACTCGCCCTCTCCGGGGCCTAGGACGACGGCGTGGGTTTCGTCGAGCTGCACTGCCACTCAGCCTATTCGTTCCTCGACGGCGCCTCGCACCCCGAGGACCTGGCCGCGCGGGCCGCCGAGCTCGGATACGAGGCGCTCGCGCTCACCGACCACGACGGCGTCTACGGCTCGCTCGAGTTCGCGCACGCGGCGAAAGCGCTCGGCGTGCGCCCGATCACCGGGGCGGAGGTGACGCTCGAGGGCGGCGCCCACGTGACGCTGCTCGTCGAGAGCCCGCGCGGCTACGCGAACCTCTGCCGGCTCCTGACCGCCGCTCACGCCGGCACGCGTCCGAAGGAGGGCGCCGATCCGCTGCCGCCCGCATTGGACGTGGAGCTCCTCGCCGAGCTGAACGAGGGGCTCGTGTGCCTCTCTGGCTGCGCACGGCACGGGCTCGCGATCCACCGACCCAATGCCGCGGCGGAGCTCGCCCGGGCCTTCGGGCGCGACCGCTTGTTCGTCGAGCTGCAGCGGCCGTACGAGCGCGGTGACGCACGGCGCAACGAGCACCTCCGGAGCCTCGCCGAGACCCTTGGCGTCGAGACCGTGGCCACCGGCGACGCGCACGCGCACGATCACCGACACGCTTTCCTTCAGGACGCGATGGTCGCGATCCGCCATCGCACCTCGCTCGAGGGCGCGGAACGCGAGCGGCGCGGGAACCACGAGTGCGTCCTGCTTGCGCCGGTCGAGGCAGCCGAGCGCTTCCCGGACGACCGTGACGCGGTCGCCCGCACGGTCGAGCTCGCACGGCGCCTCGAGTTCGACCTGACGCAGGAGCTCGGCTATCGGTACCCGGACTTCTCTGATCGCGACCTGTCGGCGGAAGCGCAGCTCGCAGCCGTCTGCTACCGCGCCTTCGAGGAGCGGTATGGGAGATCAGCTGGGGGAACCTCCCGGTTCCCCCAGACCCCCTCCGCGGGTCCGCTCGCGCGGACAGGCGGCTTCGCCGCCGGTCTCAAGAAGCGGGCCCGCGCGCGGCTCGACGAGGAGCTGGCCCTGATCGGGGAGCTCGGTCTCGCCGGGTTCTTCCTGCTGCACTGGGAGGTGCTCGAGCTGGCGGCCGAGGTCGCGCGCGAGGTTCGCGGGCGCGAGTCGCCGCGCCACTCGCTGCCGCCCGGTAGGGGGCGCGGGAGCTCGGTCGGCTCGCTCGTCTGCTACCTGACCGGCCTCTCGCACGTCGATCCGGTCGCCGCCGGCCTCTCGCTCGGGCGCTTCCTGAACCGGGAGCTCGACTCGGTGCCCGACATCGACCTCGATTTCCCACGCGACATCCGCGAGAAGCTGATCGTCGCCGTCACCGAGCGCTACGGGCACGAGCACGCAGCGCTCGTCGCGAGCTTCTCGACCTATCGCTCGCGAGGCGCGATCCGCGACGTCGGCAAGGCGCTCGGACTGCCGTTCGGCGAGCTCGAGCGGCTGGCGCGCGT
>JBKPFP010000072.1:0-7734 GCA_046744435.1 Actinomycetota bacterium
CCGCCCTCGGCTCGGATGTCGGCCGGGACGCGCTCGAGCGCCATCACCGCGACGGCGCCCGCCTCCTCGGCGATCCGCGCCTGGTCGGCGTCGGTCACGTCCATGATCACGCCGCCCTTCAACATCTCGGCCAGGCCGGTCTTGACCCTCATCGTCCCGATCTCGAGCATCCCCCCGATTCTAGCCGCGGGATACTCACCGCCATGAAACTCGTCGGACGCGACGCCTGGGGAGCCGTGCCGCCGCGGGGCCGCGACCTGCTTCCTGCCCGGGACGCTCGCGGCGTCGCCGTCCACTACAGCGGCATGGACGCCGACGAGCAGGCCGACCACGCCCACTGCGCGAGCCGTGTGCGGGGCATCCAGCGCTACCACATGGAGTCGCAGGGCTGGCTGGACATTGCGTACTCGCAACTCGTGTGTGTCCACGGCTACGTCTTCGTCGGCCGCGGCTTCGGGATCCGCACGGCCGCGAACGGGACGACCGCCGCGAACGACGGCTACTTCGCGATCTGCTTCCTCGGCAACGACACGCAGGGTCGCGCCGACCTCACCCGGCCCGCACGGCGCGCCCTCGGCGAGCTGATCCGCGAGTACCATCGGCGCTACCCGCACGCGCGGCGCGTTCGCCCCCACTCCGCGTTCGTGGCGACGCAGTGCCCGGGCCGGGAGCTGCGCGCCTACATCGACCGGCGCGGCTGGCTTCCCGGGCGCGTCGGCCGGCTGCTCAGAGGCGGAGCGTGAAGGAGTCGGTGCGCTGGCCGGCCATGTTCACGGAGTAGCCGTCGAGCCGCTCGGGTCGGGCGACGACGTAGAGGAAGCCTTGCTCCTTCCGCTGGGCCAGGCGGCGCGGATAGCCCCGAGGGCAGGCGCTGAGCCGGTAGAAGTATCCGCTCCCGCCGCCGTGGATGACGTAGGTGACGCCTCGGCGGGGACTGAAGCGCTGGTAGTTGTGATCGTGACCGGAGAGGACGAGGCGGACGCGGTAGCGCTCGAACAGAGGCACCCAGCGCTGCAGCACCACAGCGTGGGCGCGATAGGCGCCGCAGGTGAACGCCGGGTGGTGGAAGACGGCGATCTTCCAGCGCGCCGTCGACCCGGCGAGGGCGCGGTGCAGCCAGCGCGTCTGGCTCCAGGTCGGCGCGTTCGAGTCGAGCAGGAACAGCTCGACGTCCCCGACCCGCCGGCGGTAGTACGGGCCCGGCATGCCGAGCGTCCGGAACTGGTACCGCCCGCGTTCCACCTCGACGTCGTGGTTGCCGAGCGTGCCGGCGACGGAGACTCCCGCGGCTTCGACCCAATCGAAGGCCGCCGCCCAGTTGGCCCGGAACGCGGCTGGGCTGGCCGTGTAATCGTTGTCCCCGAGCGTGACCAGCATGTCCGCCGGGTTGCGCGCCTCGAAGCGCCGAATCGCCGTGCCTAGCGCTTGCTGACGAGAGCCGCCGACGCCGAAGTCACCGACGGCGAGCAGCCCCACCGGTTCCGGCCGTTGCGTCGCCGGGCCGCCGCCGAACGCGACGGCTGCGGCGAGCAGGACCGCGAGTGGCAACACCGGCGCGAGACGACGCACCCAGGATGTCTACCAGTCACGGGTTTCGAGCCTCCGCTCGCGTGCCTACGAGCTCAGCCGCCGGCGCAGGCCGATACCGAAGATCCGGAGTGCCTGCTCGAACAGTTCCGCAGTCATGCTGGGCCGCCTTTCTTGCCGCTGGTACTACGCCTGGACGAAATCGTGCACCCAGTCCTGCGGCGCGTCATCCCCCGGAAACGGGACTTAGCCTCCCTCGGATTGGCCGCCGCCTTGATCCGCCGCAGCCTGAGGCGGTGGGCCGCCGAGCCGGAGCATCAGCCGGCCGTTCGGCAGGGACTGGAAGTACGACGGGTAGAAGCGGTCGGCGGTCAGCGCCTCGACCTGCTGCCCGTCGATCAGGCTGCCTTCGGTGTATGGCGGCGGGCCCGGGAGGGTCTTGCTGAGCGGCTTGTCGAGCTGCTCTTCGAGCGCCCGCCTGCGCAGCCAGACGGCCGGAACGACGCTCCCCCGCGGTGGCAGCAAGGTGACGACCGAATCGATGTCGTCCATGTACTTGAACGTGTAGAGGGCGAGCTCGAGCGACTGGCGCCGAAGCAGGCGCCCACGCTCGACCGTGGGCGTGCCGGGCATCGAGCAGTCCTGGCCTTGCCCGCAGAAGACGTAGAGGAGCGTGTTCGTCGCCGGCTCGACGGAGAGGTAGCCGCCGCCCACGCCCTGCGTGGTGTCTCGTGCGATCGCCAGCGCGTCGATCACGTTGTTCCCCGCGACGGGCGGCTGGGCCTCAATTGCGGCGAGCTGGCGACCGGCCTGCCGGTAGCGAGGCGCGACGTGGTTGGCGATTGCGGTTCCGCGGGCCAGGCCTTGGCCCTTCGGCTTGAACGACGACCAGCTCTCGTTGTCCGAGCGACCGATCATGTACGCGAACGCTGCGACGACCCCGGCGAAGACGACCATGATCAGCAGGTACGCGACGACGAAGCGAGTGTTGTGGACGGACGCTCGTCGCGGCGGCGGCGCCACCTCGAGCTCCCTCCGCTCCTCGGAGGTGTTCACAGCTTCGGCCACGATGTCTCCTCGAACAGGTCGATCTCGGGCGCCTCGAGCTTCGCCTCGTTCAAGACCTCGAGCAGCTCGTCACCGTAGATCTCGCGCCTCGCCACGGCCTGGTCGGCGATGTACTCGATGCCCTTGCGGTTGTGCCGGATGAGGTTGTACGCCGTGACATACGCCTGACCGAGAACCTGGGCGGCGGTGGCGCGCTTGTCCCGGTCGGAGAGGACGGCCGCGATTGGGTCGTGGGCCATCGCTCCGCTTCCACCGGCGCGATTCATGATCTGCACGCCGATCTCCTCGAAGCGCTTCATGATCCGCTGCTCTTCCTTCGAGTCCACGGGGAAGCCATTGAGATCGACGGGCTGCGGGCCCATTGCGGACGTCCCCACCATCCAGGCCGCGAGAGCCGTCACGGCCTGGACGTCGCCGCCGACGCCGGTCGAGTTCTCGCCGTAGAAGACCCGCTCGGCCGCCATCGCCCCGAGGCCCCAGATCAGCGCCGCAATCTGCTCGGAGCGCCATTTGCTGAAACGCTCCTCCTTCTCGAACGCCTGGTGGTGCCCGAGTGCGGCGCCTCGCATGCGGATCGACAGTCGGGTCGACTCGACGTCCTTCATGTACACGTGGCTCGCGGCCGCATGGCCGGCCTCGTGGATGGCGACGGCTCTCGTCTCGTCCGGGGCATACTCGATGTTGACGGCCGTGCCCGACTCGACGGTCGTCATGGCCTCGACGATGTCCTCCCAGGAGAAGACGGCGCGCCCGTTCGCATGCGCGGTCGTGAGCGCCATCGAGCAGACCTGCTCGATCATTGCGGGCGAATATCCGGAGGTGATCCGCGCCAGCTCGTCCCGCTTCTTCTCGGTGTCGAGCTCCGGCTCGTGGTCGACTTTGTTGATGTAGAGATCGAAGATGTCGACGCGGTCGTTCTTCGTCGGCGTCCGCAGCCACACGTGCCGGCCCATGCGCCCGGGCCGGGTCAGGGCCGGGTCGAGGACGTTGATCGGCACGTTTGTCGCGCCGATGAAGTAGATCTGGTCCTTCCGCGGCTTCGGACGCGGGATGCGCAGCGAAACGCGGCCGACGCGGCGCGGAATCACGTAGCAGGCGTCGAGGAACGTGTTGATCTTGTTCGTGTACAGCCGCCGGAAGAAGGGCGGGTTGTCGATCCCGTCCATGACGACGAGCAGCTGGTTGAGCGCGAGCTGGCCCATGCCGCCCATCATTCCGGGCACCGCCTGGTTGACGATCGCTCCGAGGCGCGCCAGCCCGGTCGGCGACCGCGTGGGCTCACGCTCGCTGAAGACCCGCTCGCGCCACGCGCGCGTCTCGAGGATCAGGTCCTGGCTGCTGTTGAGCGCGCCCCAGGGCCCGTGGAACGAGACGTCCTGGAAGCTCTCGGGGCGCATCATCCCGCCGCCGGCAGCGCCGCCGAGGGACGAGCGCCGGGAGCCGACCGCGTCGATCTCGTCGATGAAGACGATGCACTGGCCGCCCCACTTGCGCGCCAGGCGCTTCGCCTTCCAGGCGAGCCAGCGCACGACGACGGCGTCCATGCCCATGAACGTCTGCTGGAACCCGGAGCCCGGCATCGAGATGAACGGTGAGTTGAACCCGGTGGCGATCGCCTTCGCGAGCATCGTCTTGCCCGTCCCCGGCGGGCCGAGGAAGAGCAGGCCGCGCTCGCGCTTGCCGCCCGCGCGCTCGAACGCCTCACCCGACTGCCAGAGCGTCACCACCCGGTTGACCTCTTCCTTCGCTTCCTCCTGGCCGCGGACGTCCTCGAGGCGCACGCCCCAGTCGGCGTCGCCGGGCTCGAAGCCGCGCATCTGGGTGACCCCGATCAGCATCAGCGGCCCGAAGAGGATCAGGAAGTTGAAGAGGAAGAAGATCGGCAGGATCACGAGTGTCTGCAGCGCGGCCGGGTCGTCGAAGAGGCCGCCGACGCCGTCGAAGAGCGACGTCGCCGTCCCCCACCAGGTGGTGTCTCCGCCTCTGAGCTGATCGACGAGCCAGACGAGCGTGATCACCACGACGAAGAACCGGAGAACGCGGAACCAGAACCACCAGAACCAGACCCGCCGCCGGTTGACGACGTCGTCCTCCTTCAGCTGCGTGTCCTCGACGGCGTAGAGGCTCGGCCACGGGAGCAGGCGGCGCACGACGAGGTCGACGGCGCCGCGGAAGGCGATGACGACCAAGAACGCGCCGACGATCGACCACGCGACGCTCCAGCCCTGCGCCTCGTGGAACCAGATGAAGGCCGCCGGGCTCGTGAGGACGGCGATGAACGTCGCAGAGCGGATCAGCCGGCGCCACTGATCGCCGAGCTCAGACTGCGCCGCACCCGAAAGAAGACCAGGCTCGGCGTGGTTGCCGGTGCCCATTCACAAAGGTTAGACGGCCAAACGGCCGGGTTGATGGAACACTTCCGGCGCAGAAGCTGCTTAACGAGATCTTCACGCAGGAAGAGGTGGAGCGCGCCCGCCGGTATCACGGCCCGCTCTACGCCGTCCGGCTCGCCGAGCTGGCTCTGGCGGTCGTCGTGCCGGCGGCACTCGCACTCGGACGCGCCGGCCGGCTCGTCGACGGGATCTCGTGGTGGTGGCTCGAGGTGCTCGCGCTCACGGCGGTCGTCGTGCTCGCCGGGACGCTCGCGCAGCTGCCGCTGTCGCTCTATCGCTTCCGGCACGAGCGGCGCTGGGGGTTCTCGACCCAGAGCCTGCGCGGCTGGGCCGTCGACCGGCTGAAGGGCCTCGCCGTCGGCCTCGTGCTGCTGAGCGCAGCGCTGCTCGGGTTGATCGGCGTCGCGCGCGCCTTCCCGAGCGCCTGGCCGCTCGTCGCCGGCGCGGGCGCAGCGCTGCTGGTGCTCTTGCTCTCGTTCGTCGCCCCGGTCGTCCTCGAGCCGATCTTCAACCGCTTCCGCCCGCTCGAGGACGAGCGACTGGCCGGCGAGCTGCGGCGGCTGGCGGATCGCGCCGGCGTGCCCGTACGCGACGTGCTCGTGGCCGATGCGAGTCGGCGCACGCGCAAGCACAACGCGTACGTCTCGGGCCTCGGCCGGACGAGGCGGGTCGTGTTGTGGGACACGTTGCTCGAGCGGAGCGGCGAGCCCGAGCTGAAGCTCGTCGTCGCACACGAGCTCGGGCACCGACGCTTCCGCCATGTGGCCTGGGGTACGGGCCTCGGGATGGCCGGGGCCGCCGCCTCGGTGGCGATCCTCTGGGCGTGCCTCGAGTCCGAGTGGCTGCGCGACACGTTGGCTGTCTCCGGCGCGGACGACCCTGGAGTCGTGCCGTTCGCCGTCTTCCTGTTCACGGCCCTCGACCTCGTCACGACGCCGCTCGGCGCCGCGCTCTCGCGCCGGTTCGAGCGCACTGCCGACCACTTCTCGCTCGACCTGACGAACGACCCCGACGCCTACGAGGCGGCCCACCTCGCGCTCGCGCGCGAGAACCTCTCCGACCTCGACCCGCCGCGGCTTTACCACCTCGCACTGCAGAGCCACCCGACCGCGCCGGAGCGCGTCGCGGCGGGCCGAGCCTGGAAGCACGCGAGGCGTCGCGAATAGGCGGGGCCGGGTCGGCTCCTGCGGCAAAGCCTCCCCGACCCCATGCTTGCCGCAGCCCCGACGCCAGGGACACCTCTGATTATGCGCCCCCATTGTGCGGGCGTCCATAAACCGTACTGGCTAGCGCCAGTGGACCATCGGCCCTTCCGCGCGTGCGTCCGGCCCGGCCGTCACGTTTTTGGGGGATCCTGCCGCCTCAGGATCTGACGACAACGAAGAGGATGACCTGCAGTGGCGGTGCGGTCACGCCGCGTAACTCGGAGGTTTCATGCCCGTGGCCGCAAACGATCGTTCGCAGGGCTATAGTCGCCCGCTTGCCCCAGCCGCCCAGGAACATCCACAAGGGGGATTTCGATTGATCATGCGTTTCAACTTCGCCGTGCTCGTCGCCGTACTCGCCGCCACTCTCGTGCCGGCCGCCTTTGCCGCCCGAATGGTCGAGGGGTCGGCCAGGCCAAACCCCGCCCCTACCTGTTCGAGCCCGACGCTGACGGGCCCCACACAGGCCCGTGTCGGCGAGACCTACACCGTGAACGGCTGCGGGTTTGCGCCCGGGAGCCTCGTCCCGCTGGAGGTCACCGAGGCCGGCGGCTGCTGTCTGGCACTGAACAAGGTTGCCGATGCAGAGGGGCGCTTCTCGTACACGAGCGACGTCTGGGGCGCCGGGACATATCGCGTCCGGGCCCTCTCCAGGCGGAACAACGGGCGCTGGCGCGTCGCCGCCACCTGGTCGTTCCAGGCGTACGCGTAGCGCTCTCTGTCGTCGATCCAGACATGAAGGAGGCCCCCGATTGGGGGCCTCCTTCTCGATCGGTGATGCAGGGTTCGGTCTTCTCTATTGCCTCCTTACGGATCGACGAACGTGACCGTGCAGGTCACGGCTGACTGGTTCGTGAACACGTTCGAGGTCGTGAGCGTGTTGGAGTTCGTGTTGCTCCCAACGCTCACCCCGTTCGCGTCCTCGCAGCTGATCGCGGTCGCGCGGGTGGCGTCGGCACCGCCTGGCAAATCGGCCAGCGGCGTGAACGTGACCGTGACCTCCGAGGCGGGCTTGTTGCCGAAGTCCCTGTTCGCCACCGTCTGACCGGAGGTGACCGTCACCGAGTAGCCGATCGGACCGGGGACGATTCCGTCATGGGTGTGACCCGTGCAGTCGGCCCCCGTGGTCGGGAAGGACTGCACCCAGCCGGGCTTGCCCGAAACCTGCTCGCACACCGTGTAGCTGCCGGGTGCCAGGCCCGTGAACGAGTACGTGCCATCGGCCGCTGTCGTCTCGTGCCGGTGGACGGCGTTCCCTTGCCCGTCCGTGCCGAACAGGTGGATGACCCAGGTGCCCAGTCCGGCTTCGCCGTCTTCCTTCAGGCCGTTGGCATTTGCGTCCTTGAACTTCATGCCGCTGACCGTGGCGTTCTGGAAGTTGCCGAAGTCGTTCCCCGAGTCGGTCGAGCCGGAGGTCAGAACCACGACCCAGCCGCGCCCGCTATGCGGAGCGACACAATCCGTCGTGTTCGGCGTCGACGCGTTCGGATAGGACTGCGTGTAGCCGGTCGGCACCGTCTCGCACGCCGTGTAGCTGCCTG
>JBKPFP010000296.1:0-2112 GCA_046744435.1 Actinomycetota bacterium
TGCCGGTGCGGCCGTCTTCGGCCCACCATCAACCGCGCCAGCGGTTGGTGATGGGCGTGCGGCGGTCGCGGCCGAACGCCTTTGGCCGCAGCTTGACGCCAGGCGGCGCCTGACGCCGCTTGTACTCGGCGCGATCGATCAGGGCGATCGCTCGGTCGACGACCTCGGGATCGAACCCGTCTGTCCGCAGCTCCTCTTGCGACCGGTCTTCCTCGACATAGGCCTCGAGCACCCGGTCGAGCTCCGGGTACGGCGGGAGTGAGTCCTGGTCGAGCTGGTTCTCGCGGAGCTCGGCGCTCGGTGCACGGCCGATGATCGAGTCCGGGATCAGCTCGCGGCCGGCTCGCTCGTTCAAATGCCGGGCCAGCCGGAACACGTCGGTCTTGAACACGTCCTTCAACAGCGCGAAGCCTCCGGCCATGTCTCCATAGAGCGTCGCGTAGCCGACCGAGAGCTCGGACTTGTTTCCAGTGGCGACAACGAGCCACCCGAACTTGTTCGAGAGCGCCATCAGCAGCGTGCCCCTGATCCGAGCCTGGAGGTTCTCCTCGGTGATGTCCGGCTCGCGGCCCTCGAAGACGGCGGCCAACGTCTGCTGGAAGCCCTCGAAGATCGGATCGATCGGGAGCTCGAGAAAGCTCGTGCCGAGATTCTCGGCGAGCGCTTTGGCGTCGGCGCGAGTCTCCGGGGACGAGAACCGCGACGGCATCGAGACGGCGTGCACCCTTTCGGGCCCCAGCGCCTCGACGGCGAGGCCGAGGGTCAGCGCCGAGTCGATCCCGCCGGAGACGCCGACGACGATCTCGTCGAAGCCGTTCTTCTCGACGTAGTCGCGGAGCCCGAGCTCCAAGGCGAGCCGCATCTGCTCGAGCTCGTGCCGGGGCTCGGCGACGAGCGCACCGACCGGGCTCTCCTGCTGCCGCTCCTCGCCGAGATCGACGACCGGCGGGTCGGGAACCTCCTGCTCCCGCGCCAGTGCCCGGCGGCGGGCGTCGACGAGGCGACGGGCGACCGCCGTCGACGCGTCGATGTCGACGACGAGCAGCGCCTCCTCGAACGACGGCGCGCGGGCGACGACGTGACCCTCCTCGTCGATCACGACGCTGTGTCCGTCGAAGATCAGCTCGTCCTGCCCGCCGACGGCGTTGACGAGCACGACCCAGCAGGTGTTGTCGCGCGCGCGCGTGATCAACATCTCCTCACGCTCGAGCCCCTTGCCGACGTGGAAGGGCGAGGCCGAGATGTTCGCAATCACATGCGCGCCCGCAAGTGCGAGGTCGGTCGCAGGTGGTCCGGGCTGCCAGATGTCCTCGCAGACCGTGGGGCCGATCAACGCCTCGCCGATCCTGAGGAGCAGCAGGTCGCGGCCGGGCTGGAAGTAGCGCACCTCGTCGAACACGCCGTAGTTGGGGAGGAAGCGCTTCGGGTAGATCGCCTTCACCTCGCCGTCGGCGCAGACGGCGCACGCGTTGAAGAGGTCGCGCTCGAGCCAGGGGAAGCCGACCAGGGCGGCGATGTCGGTCGCGTCCGCGGCGATCTGGTCGAGGCTCCTCCGAGCCTGGCGCAGGAACTCCGGCCGGAAGAGCAGATCCTCAGGCGGGTAGCCGGTGACCGCGAGCTCGGGGAAGAGGACGAGGTCGGCGCCCGCCTGGCGCGCCTCGTTCAGCCGCCGGACGATGCGCTCGCGGTTGCCGTCGAGATCGCCGACGACGGTGTTGATCTGCGCGAGCGCGAGCCTCATAGTTTTCGCCTCACAGTCGAAAACATAGTCTACCGGTCGTGGAGGTCGTTATCGACCGGAAGTTTCGCGGTCCCGCCGAATCGGCGAACGGTGGCTACACCTGCGGGCTGCTGGCCTCGTTCATGCATGGGCCCGCCGAGGTCACCCTCAGGCTTCCTCCGCCGCTCGAGCTGCCGCTCGAGGTGGTGACCGACGGTCCGCTCCAGTTGCGCGACGGCGAGGAGGTCGTCGCGGAAGCCGTCGCGGCTGAGCTCGAGCTCGACGTCCCGGACCCGATCGCGTTCGAGGAGGCTGCGGCCGCGGCGCTGCCCGAAGGCGATCGTGAGAGCGTGTTTCCCGAGTGCTTCGTCTGCGGCTGGGCGAGGGAGGAC
>JBKPFP010000285.1:0-1644 GCA_046744435.1 Actinomycetota bacterium
CGCTCGAGTCGCTCGGCGCCGAGGAGCCGCTGTACGAGGTCTCGGAGGACCGGGCCGTACTCGCGCCCGGCTTCCGCGTTCTCGACGAGCGCGAGCGAAAGATCCTCCACCTGCGGTTCTTCAGCGGGTTGACCCAGTCGCAAATCGCGCAGCAGATCGGCATCTCGCAGATGCACGTCTCGCGGTTGATCCGGCGAGCGCTCGAGAAGATCCGGGACGAGATCGGCTCGCAGGAAGAGGGACAGGCCGCGGACGAGGGGCCGCCGTCACGGCGCGCACTCGGCGGCTGAAACGACTGATTTAAAGGTTGCCCCGGCCTCCTCCCCAAGGCGATCGTAACGAGGAAAACCGCACGCGTCTGAGCCGAAACGGCGCCGAAACACGCGACTCGTAGAATCACTCCCGATGCGCACGACTGCCGAGCTCCGCGAGGGTTTTCTCGCCTTCTTCGAGTCCAAGGGACACAAGCGCCACCCCTCGGGCTCGCTCGTCCCGCCCGAATGGGATCACTCGACCCTGCTCACGAGCGCGGGCATGCAGCCGCTGATGCCGTACTTCCTCGGCCGCGAGCAGGCGCCCGCGCCCTTGCTCACGACCGTGCAGAAGTGCTTCCGCACGCCCGACATCGACGAGGTCGGCCTCGACGGCAACCACCTGACGTGCTTCGAGATGCTCGGCAACTTCTCGTTCGGCCAGTACTTCAAGGACGGCGCGATCGAGCTCGCCTGGGAATTCGTCTTCGAGCACATGAAGATCGACGCCGACAACTTCTGGGTCAGCGTCTTCGCGGGCGATCCCGAGCTCGGCCTGGGCGAGGACGAGACTGCCATCCGCCTCTGGGAGGAGATCGGCATGCCGCCGGAGCGCATCGTCCGCCTCGGCCGCGCCGACAACTTCTGGTCGGTCGGCGGCCCCGGCCCCTGCGGGCCCGACACCGAGCTCTTCTACGATCGCGGCGAGGAGGTCGGCTGCGGCCGCCCCGAGTGCGCCCCGGGCTGCAGCTGCGAGCGCTTCCTCGAGTTCTGGAACCTCGTCTTCATGGAGTACGAGCTGCATGCGGACGGGACGGTGACGCCGCTGCCGAAGCAGAACGTCGACACGGGCATGGGCCTCGAGCGGGCCGCGGCCGTGCTGCAGGACGTGATCTCCGTCTACGAGACCGACGGCTACCAGGCGATCATGGACTGGATCGCGGGCGAGAGCGGCGTCGCCTTCGGCGAGTCGGAGAAGGCGACGAAGGCGCACCGCATCCTCGCGGACCACGGCCGCGGGATGACGCTCCTCGTCGGCGACGGTGTCCTGCCGTCGAACGAGGGCCGCGGCTACGTCCTGCGCCGCGTCATCCGCCGCGCGGTCCAGCAGGCGCGCACGATCGGGCTCGACGATCTCTGGCGCCTGACCGACGTCGTCGTTGAGCAGATGGGAACCTCGTACCCCGAGCTGGAGGAGAACCGGCGCCAGATCCAGGAGATCGTCAAGGGCGAGGAGGAGCGGTTCTCGCAGACGCTCGAGCGCGGCCTCGGCCTGTTCGAGGAGATCGCCGCCGCCGGGACGATCTCGGGCGAGGACGCGTTCAAGCTGCACGACACGTACGGCTTCCCGCTCGAGTTGACCCGTGAGCTCGCACTCGAGCGCGGCATCGCC
>JBKPFP010000163.1:0-3050 GCA_046744435.1 Actinomycetota bacterium
CATCTGAGATGAGATCGTCGATCACGCGCCCTCCTCGCTCGGGGTCGCGATGATTGTGCCGACCCGCTCGCCGAAAATCACGCGCTTGATGTTCCCGCGCTGCATGGCGAAGACGTGGATCGGCAGCCGATTGTCCATGCAGAGCGAGAGGGCAGTGGTGTCCATGACCTTCAGGCCGCGCTCGATCGCCTCGAGGTGCGTCAGCTCGGGGAGGAACTCGGCGCTGGGGTCGTCGTGTGGGTCACCGTCGTAGACACCTGCGACGGCGTGCTTCGCCATCAGGATCGACTCGGCGCCGATCTCGAGCGCGCGCAGGGCAGCCGCCGTGTCGGTCGTGAAGAACGGGTTGCCGGTGCCGGCGGCGAAGATGACGACCCGGCCCTTCTCCAGGTGCCGGATCCCGCGACGCCGAATGTAAGGCTCGGCGACCTCAGCGACGTTGATCGCCGAGAGGATGCGCGTCTGCGCGCCAAGCCGCTCGAGCACGTCCTGGAGCGCCAGCGAGTTGAGGACGGTCGCGAGCATGCCCGCGTAGTCCGCGGTCGCCCGGTCCATGCCCTCCGCCGCCGCGGCCATCCCGCGGTAGATGTTCCCCGCGCCGACCACGATCGCCACCTCCACCCCGCTCCGGTGCACGTCGACGATCTCGCCCGCGATCTCCTCGATCCGCGGGAGGTCGAGCCCGTACTCCTGGTCGCCCATCAGCGCCTCCCCGGAGAGCTTCAGGAGCACGCGCCTGAAGACGGGACGCTCGGTGCCCGCGTCGACCATCTGTTCCTCGGGCCGGACGGTCACTCGGCCAGGGCGTAGCGCTCGAACTCGAGGACCCGCAAACCGTCCTCGTCGAGGGCCTGCTCGACGGTCTTGGCGGTGTCATGGATCCAGGGCTGGTCGAGCAAGACGCCGCCCGGGTGGGCCGCAAAGAAGCGCTTGCTCAGCATGCCCTCCACGATCTTTTCGCGCGCCTGCTCGGGCTTCGACTGGACTTCCTCCGAAGCTGCAAGCAGCTGCCGCTCCGACTCGACCTCCTCGGCTGGCACCTCCTCGCGCGCGCGCCAGCGAGGAGCCGCCGAGGCGATGTGCATGGCGAGCTGCCGCGCGGTCTGCTCGTCGCCGCCCTCGACCTTCACAAGGACGCCGATTTTGTTCGCCGGGCGGTGGACGTACTCGGAGAGCCGTTGGCCATCGGTCGCCTCGAAGCGAGTCGCGCCGCGGACGGCGATGTTCTCGCCGATTTTCGCGACCAGCTGGGTGCGCTCGTCCTCGAGGGACTCCACGGCCTCGGGCCCCTCGCGCTCGACGGTCTCGAGCACGCGCTCGGCGAAAGCGCGGAACTCGTCGTTCTTGGCGACGAAGTCGGTCTCGGCGCCGACCGCGACGAGCGTGCCGACGCCGTCCTTGATCGAGGCGAGGACGACGCCCTCGGTGGCCTCACGGCCGGCGCGCTTGCCGGCCTGCGCCGCACCCCACTCGCGCAGGAGGCGATGTGCAGCCTCGAACCACTCCTCCTGAGACTGACCCTCGGCAGCCGTCTCCTGGAGCGCGCGCTTGGAGTCCATCATCCCGGCTCCGCTGCGCTCGCGGAGCTCTTTGACCAGCGCTGCTGGGACCTCGATCATTCGGCCGGCACCTCCTGCGGCTTCGCCTCTGCGGCCGCGGGCTCCTCGGCGCTCTCGGGCTGAGCAGGCTGCTGGCCCTCGACCGGCTCTGGCTCCTCCGCAGCGGGCACCGGCTCCTCGGCAGGCGCTTCCGCCTCGGCCTCGGGCTCCGACGCCGCTTCGAACTCCTGCGGCCGCACCTGCTGCTTGCCCTCCTCGATCGCTGTGGCGATCGTGCGCACGACGAGGCTGCAGGAGCGAATGGCATCGTCGTTGCCAGGGATCACGTAGTCGGCCTCGTCGGGATCGCAGTTCGTGTCGACGAGTGCGACGACCGGGAGCCCGAGGCGACGCGCCTCGCGCACGGCGATCTGCTCCTTCCGCAGGTCGATGATGAGCACGGCGTCCGGTTGCTTCTTCATGTCCGCAACGCCGCCGAGGTGGCTCTCGAGCCGCTCGAGCTCCGCCAGCATCGCGATGCGCTCCTTCGGCGGCAGCAGCTCGAGCTGCTCCTCGTCCCTGAGGCGTCGCAGCTCGTGCAGCCGGTCGATCCGGCCTGAGATCGTGCGCCAGTTCGTGAGCAGCCCGCCGAGCCAGCGGTGGTTCACGTACGGCATCCCGACGCGCTTCGCCTCGTCCTCGATCGCGTCCTGCGCCTGCTTCTTCGTGCCGACGAAGAGCATCGTGCCTCCGCGCGCGGCGAGGTTGCGCGCGAACGCGGCCGCCTCTTCGAGCAGCTGCAGCGTCTGCTGCAGGTCGATGATGTAAATCCCGCCCCGCTCGGTGAAGATGAAGCGCTTCATCTTCGGATCCCAGCGCCGCGTCTGATGGCCGAAATGGACTCCGGCCTCCAAAAGCTCTCGCATGCTGACGACGGACATGGTCCCCCTTTGTGGTTTCGACTTCGGTACAGCCGGCGGCGTTCGGGTGGAACCGGAGTCCGTCTCAGATCCGGCACCGCCACCCGCCCATCCCGCCGGGACGGTGGCTGGAGCGGAGTGATTCTAGCGGAGCCGCTCGAGGTAACCCTCGAGCTCGCGCGGCAGCGGCGACTCGACGGCGACGCGCTGCCCGCTGAAGGGATGGTCGAACGCGAGCGCCGTCGCGTGGAGGAATTGTCGGCCGAGCGCCGGCTCGGGGACGCCGTAGACGGGGTCGCCGACGACGGGCAGGTCGATCGCCGCAAGGTGAACGCGGATCTGGTGCGTGCGGCCGGTCTCGAGGCGGACGCGAAGCAGCGCGTGGCGACCGATCAGCTCCTCGACCTCGAAGTGGGTGACCGCGTCGCGGGGCGAATCCGTGTCGAGCGAGCGGCGCGTCGGGTCGGAGCGGTCGCGGCCGATCGGCGCCTCGATGCGGCCCCGCCACGACCGTGGGCGTCCGCGCACAAGGGCGACGTACGTCCGCTCGAGCTCTCGCTCGCGCACGAGCGCTTGCAGCCGTTCGTAGGCC
>JBKPFP010000047.1:0-2041 GCA_046744435.1 Actinomycetota bacterium
CGCGGAGCATCTCCTCCCGTGAAGAGAAGCGGCTCTGGTCGTAGCAGCCGAGCGGGCTCTCGAGCAGGTTGTAGAGGCACTTGTTGCTGAACGTGCAGGGCTTCGGCGGTCGCTCCTCGCCGGCCCGCCAGCGCTCGAGCAAGTCCGGGTTCGCGATCAGCGGCCGGGCGATCGTGACCGCGTCGCAGTCGCCGTCGGCGAGCGCCTGCCGCACGACCGAGGCCGTCTGGAAGCCCCCTGTGACCAGCACTGGGATCGAGGCGGCTTGCTTGACGGCCCGCGCCTCGGGCAGGTTCATGCCCTCGACCTTGTCCCCCGGCCGCGACCAGCGGCGGCGCATCAGCCAGTTGATCCCCGGCACGCGGTAGAGCAGGTAGTTGCGGAACGCGGCGCTGCCGCTCGAGATGAGGCCGTCGTAGTTGTCGCGCACGTCCTTGAGCGGCAGGTCGCCGGCCGGGTTGAGCGGGTGCGGGAACGTCGAGCCGGCCGAGACGTGGATCGCGTCCGCGCCGGCCTCCTCGATCCGGCGGCAGACCTCGACCGACTCGTCGACCTTGTTCCCGCGCCTGAGCCAGAAGAGGAACGCGTTCGCCTGCTCGCGCACGCTGATCTTCACCTGCAGATGGAAGTCCCGGCCCACGCTCTCGCGCACGGCCCGCACCGCCTGGATGAGCAGCCGCATGCGGTTCTCGAGCGGCCCGCCGTACTCGTCGTCGCGGTCGTTGATCGCAGACGAGAGGAACTGCGTGAAGAGGTAGCCGTTCGCGCCGTGGATCTCGACCCCGTCGAGGCCGGCCTCGCGGGCGCGGTACGCGGCCTCGCCGAAAGCGCGCACGATGCGCTCGAGATCCTGCGCCGTCGCGCGCTGGGCCGGGAAGCCGTGCAGCGGGTCGCTCTTGCCCGTCGAGCTCAGCCCGGAAGCGAACTCGATGCCGCCGATGTCGCGCTGCCTGCCGCCGTGCGCCAGCTGGAGGATGTACTTCGACCCGTGCTCGTGCACCTGCTTGCCAAGCTCGCGCCAGAACGGGATCTTGTCATCGCCGTCGATCGACGCGTAGCCGGGGACGATGAACCCGCGGCGGTCGACCCCGCACCAGGCCGAGACGATCGCCCCCACTCCCGCCCGGGCGAACCGCACCTCCCAGTTGATGCGTGTCTGCGTGCCGGACCCGTCGTAGTTGTCGAAGCGCCCGGCGACGCTCGAGCGCAGGACGCGGTTCGGGAGCTCGAGGTTGCGGAACGCAAGCGGCTCGAAGATCGGGTCGGCCGCGGCCACTAGGTGTAGGCCGGCGGCTCGTAGACGGAGAGGATCTCGCGGACCATCTCCTCCTGCGAGTCGAAGCGGCTCGCGTCGTAGCAGCCGAGCGGGTTCTCGAGCTGGTTGATCAGGCACTTGTTCGAGTACGTGCACGGTCGCTCCGGCCGGTCGCGGCCCGCCTGCCAGACCTGGACGAGGTTCGGGTTCGCAATCAGCGGCCTGCCGATGGTCACGCCGTCGCAGTCGCCGCGGTTGATCGCGTTCGCCACGACCGAGGCCGTCTGGAAGCCGCCGGTGCAGAACACGGGCACCGAGACCGCCTGCTTGATCGCGCGGCAGTCGCCGAGGTTGATGCCCTCGATGCCGTCGCGGCTCGCCCGCTCCCAGGCCTTCTTGAAGAGCTTGCTGAAGGGCCAGGTGCGGAAGATCAGGTAGTTGCGGAACGTGTGGCGCCCGCTGGAGATCATCGTGTCGTAGCCGCGCACGGTGTCCTCGAGCGGGAAGTCCCCGGCCGGGTTGCGCGGATGCGGGAACGAGTTGCCCGAGGAGACGTGGAAGGCGTCGACGCCGGCCTCCTCGAGCCACTTGCAGACCTGGATCGAGTCCTCGAGCGTCGTGCCCTTGCCCTTCCAGAAGAAGAGGTCGTTGCCGTAGTCGACGGCCGTGATCTTGAACTGGAGGTGGTAGTCGGGCCCGACCTCGTCGCGCACGCCGCGCACGATGTCGAGCGCGAACCGCGCCCGGTTCTCGAGCGAGCCGCCGTACTCGTCCTTGCGGTCGTTG
>JBKPFP010000139.1:0-6136 GCA_046744435.1 Actinomycetota bacterium
CGCAGGATGTGGGCGAGCTCGGCGGTCGTGCCGAGGACGCGCACGCCGTGGATGCGGAGGTTCTTCTTGCGCCGATCGTCGTCGACTAGGCCGATCGGCGTGTAGCCGAGCGCGCGCGACTTCAGCATCTCGCGGATCACGAGCTGGCCCGCGTCTCCGGCGCCGACGACGACGACCTCCTTGCCGCGGGCGACGAGGCCTCCCGCCGGAGGCCGCTCGAAGATCGTGCGTGCCGCGAGTCGCGTGCCAGCGACGAACGCGAGCAAGAGCAGGAAGTCGATGACGGCGACTCCGCGCGGGAGCCTGCTGGTGTCGTCGGGCGGGAAGAAGTAGAGCGTGAAGCCGACGAGCAGGGAGGCAACCGTGACGCCGCGCAACGCACCCCACATGTCGCGAGTCGAAACGTACCGCCACCAGCGGTTGTAGAACCCGAACGCGGTGAAGACGAGCAGCTTGATCGCGACGACGAGCGCAATCGTCCGCCAGCCGATCAGCTTCTCGTAGTAGGGCGGCACGCCGGAGTCGGAGTCGAACCGCAGCTGGAAGGCGAGCAGCCACGCGGCGACGATCAGCCCCGCGTCGGCGGCGAGCTGCCAGACCCGGTGCACGTTGACCGGGCTCCTCATCGAACGGCGCCTTCGAGCGATACGGCCCTCTTCACCGCCGCCACGACGCGTTCCTGCACGTCCGCGCCGATCCCGGCCCAGAGCGGGAGGGCGAGATTCTCCTGCGACGCGCGCTCGGTGACCGGGAGGTCGCCCTCGCGGTGCCCGAGGCCCGCCAGGGCGGGCTGCAGGTGCAGCGGCGTCCTGTAGTAGGCGGCCGAGGCGATCTCCGCCTCAGCGAGGCTCTCCGCGATGCGGTCCCTTTCCGGCGAGCGGACGACGTACATGTGGTAGACGTGGCCCGCGTCGCCGGCCGGCAGTTCGCACGCGTCGCCGAGCCCGAGCTCCGCGTAGCGGGAGGCGGCCTCGCGCCGGGAGCGGTTCCAGCCCTCGACGTGCGGCAGCAGGACACGGAGCAGGGCGGCCTGCACCTCGTCGAGGCGCGAGTTGTAGCCGACGAGGTCGAAGCGTTGCTTGTCCCGCGACCCGTGGAAGCGGAGCAGGCGGACGCGCTCGGCGAGCCCGTCGTCCTGCGAGGTGACGAGCCCTGCGTCGCCGAAGGCGAAGAGGTTCTTGGTCGGGAAGAAGCTGAACGTCGAGAGCACGCCGGTGGTCGCGACGCCGTTCGCGCCGAAGGCCTGCGCCGCGTCCTCGAGCAACGGCAAGCCCAACTCGGTGAGCCTGCCGAGCTGCGCCGGCCGCCCGAACAGGTGCACGGGGACGATCGCCTTCGTCTTCGCGGTCACCTTGGCGGCGACGTCCTCCGCGTCGAGGTTCAGCGTGCGCTCCTCGACGTCGGCGAACACCGGCGTCGCGCCGCGCCGCATGATCGCCTCGGCCGTCGCGTAGAACGTGAACGAGGGGCAGATCACCTCGTCGCCGGCGCCGACGCCGAGGGCGTCGAGAGCGAGGACGAGCGCGTCGGTCCCGTTCGCGACCCCGACCGCGTGCTCGACTCCGAGGAACGCGGCGGCCTCCTCCTCGAAGGCGCGCACGTTCGGGCCGAGGATGAAGCGCCCCGAGTCGAGGACCGCGTCGAACGCCTTCCTCAGCTCGTCCGCGAGAGGTGCGTACTGCGCCCTGACGTCAACGAGCGGGATCTGCGGCACGGCGAGCCAGTCTAGTGGACCTTCGGCGGCGGATATAGAGGTAGATCGCCCCGGCCACGACCAACGCGAGGAACATGTAGTCGACGTAGCGGAACGCGTGGTGGAAGTCCTCGTAGTTCTTCCCGAACCACCAGCCGATGCCCGCGAGGCCGAAGCACCACGGGACGCAGCCGAGGAACGTGAGCACCGTGAAGCGGAGCGGGGGCATGCGCGCGACTCCGGCCGGGATCGAGATGAACGAGCGGACGACCGGGATCACGCGCCCGAAGAAGACCGCGGCGTCCCCGTAGCGCTCGAACCAGCGGTCCGCGCGTTTCAGGCGCTCGGGCCCAATATGCAGCCACTTCCCGTGCCGCTCGAGGTACGGACGGCCCCCGTAGGCGCCGATCGCCCAGCCCAGCAGCGAGCCGACGGTGTTGCCGAGGACGCCGGCGAGCGACATGGCGATGAAGGCCCAGAAGCCCGAGTCGATGGGCTCGCCGAAGAGGACGACGCTCTGGCCCGCGAACGCTCCGGCGGCGACCGCGCCCGCGTAGACCATGACCAGCTCGCTCGCCGCTGGCAGCACCGCGTCGATCAGCATCAGGATGAACACGGCATAGAGGCCGTGGTCGCCGATCGCAGAGGTCAGCTCGTGGGTGACCGACGAGACGATCGACGCGACGAGCACCGCGGAAGTGTAGAGGCGCCTAGCGGCGAGCGCGACGGACGACGAAGCGACGCGTCAGCTCGGCCGGCCCGAAGCGGTTGCTCGCGAGCACGCGCACGGTGTAGAGGCCGCGGTACGCGAGGGCGCGGTTGCCGTAGCGCCCGTCCCAGCGGACGGTCTTCGTCCCGGGCAGCATCACGCGGTTCGTGACGGTGCGGACCCGTGCGCCGGACGCGCTCTCGATCGACACCCGCACGCGGGCGGGGTTGGCGAGGCGGAAGCCGATCCGCAGCGCGCTACGGCGCTGACGCACGCGGAACACGCTCCTGGTGCGAAGCCGGCCCAGCGTCCTGTTCAGCCAGAAGGCCCGCTCGGCCACGGAGTGCTGGCCCGTCTCGTCGACTGCGTTGATCACCCAGCGCCAGCGGCCTTCGGGCTCGGCCGTGCCCGCGGCCGTGCGACCGGCCCAGTTGAGGCGGTAGACGCCCGGCTCCTTGACCGCACTCTCCGTCTGGCGCGGAATGCGGTCCGGGCCGATGATGCTCGCGGTCACCGTCGAGCGGCGGACGAGCTTGTACGAGAGCGTCTGCACCTCGCCGATGCCGTCGCCGTTCGGGGAGAGCACCTTCTGCGGCGGCGGCGGCGCGTGGACGCCGTAGTAGAAGACGAAGAGCGCGTCCGAGACCGCGCGCTCGACGCGGTCGGACGGGCGGTTGAGCAGCTTGCCGTCGAAGGCCATGGTTGTCGAGCCCCCGGCGTCGAGAGCCGACGCGGTCACGGCACCGAGCCGGACCATGGTCTGCGCGAGCTCGAAGTTCGTCATGCCGGCCGAGTAGCCCGGCTGGCGGCCGTCGACGGCGACGAAGACGATGGTTCCGTCCGCGCGCTGGCCGACGCCGGTCCGCGGGTGGCGAAGGCTGAGCTGGCCGCTGGAGAAGTCCTCGAGCGCGCGGAAGACAGGCTGGCCGTCCTTGACGATCAGCGGTCCGCCGCCAATCGCGTCGACGATGCCGTCCCGCTGCGGCCGCAGGATCAGCCGCGCGGTGACCGTCTGCCCGAGCGGCGCTTCGGCTGCGAGACGGCCGGCGGACGTGCCGCGAGCGACGAGCACGGCGCCGTCCGGCGGGATCGGCGTGCCTCCGCCCGGCTTGGCGACGGTGACGGTGCCGGTCAGGTCCGCGAACGGCGTCGCGGGTGGGAACGGCTGCAACACGACCTCGACCGTGCCCTGCGTGAATGGGGTCGCGGAGCCCCAGGCCGGCGTGAAGAGCGACGCGCCTTCGGGGCCCGGGCGCTGGTTGAGCCCGTTCAGCGGCCGGCGCGGGCCCAGGCCCTGCCACTGCCCGAGCATGGCGAGCCGCTCGACCGCGAGCCTGCCGTCGTCGGTGATGCCGACGCTGGAGCGCTTCGGGTGCGGCGGCGTCTTCAGAACGCCCGACTGCATCAGCATTCCGCTCGGCAGGCCTTCGGTGAACGTGAACAGGTCGCCGTTGACGCCGGCTACGGTCGCGATCGAGGAGACACGGCGCTGCATCGACGTCACGGTCTCGCGGCCGAGGATCGAGCCGTTCGAGAGCACGGGCCGGACTGCGTAGAGCCCACCCGGCCGAGGGGCGGTCAGGACGTGGATGACCTCGGGCCCGTGCGGCGTGAACTGCACCTGCTTGTCGTACGTCACCCCGGGCATCAGCTGGACGCGCTGGGCGGCGGCCGGCGGGGCGAAAACGCCTGCAAGCAGGACTACGACGAGGGCTCGACGGACCACGACGGCGCCGAGGCTAGCGAAACGGCCCGCGGGACTGCAGAAGCTTTACATCTTGCGAACGAGAAACTGAGGCTCTAGCGACGGCCGACGAGGAGGTTGACCCTCGTGCCGCGTGCGCGGCGGACGCCGGCGCGCGGGCTCTGCGACAAGACCCGCCCGCGGAGGGCGCGCCTCGAGCGCGCGCGGCGGACGCGGCCGACGCTGCAGTTCGCCCGCCGGATCCTCGTGCTCGCCGTCGCGAGTCGTAGACCGACGACCCGCGGCACGACGCACCGCCTCGGCGGAGGCGGAGGCGGAGGCGGTGGCGGCGGCGGCGGTGGTGGTGGTGGTGGTGGCGGCGGCGGCGGTGGCGGTGGTGGTGGTGGCGGTGGTGGAGGTGGAGGTGGAGGTGGAGGGGGCGGAGGTGGAGGTGGTGGCGGTGGCGGCGCCTGGTCGAAGTCCACGAAGCGCAGGAGGGCGCTCCGCTCACCGGTGCCGTCCGTGAACGGCGCACAGCAGCCATAGACGACGGTGACGCGCCCGGCCGCTCCTGGAGCCAGCGCCGGACGGACCTCGTCCTTCGGCGACGTGGAGATCGGGAGGCTCGGAGTATCGAGCACGACTCCCGCGGTGCTCACCCGCGTTCCGTAGATGTCGTAGTTCGTCCGCGTCCTGGAGTCCTGCCAGGCGACGAAGAAGAGGCCGCCCGAGAACGCAACGGCAGGAAGGGTCTGCTCGTCCTGCGCGGCGCCGATCACGAACCCGGCCGGATCGAGGACGGTCCCGGCCGGCGTCACGCGCGCGCCGTAGATGTCGCTGCGCAGGGTGAAGCGACGGTCCTGCCACGCCACGAGGTAGCTCGTCCCGTCGAAGGCGAGCGCCGGCCACATCTGGTGATTCGGGGCGGCGGAGATCAAGAAGCCGCCAACGGGATCGAGCGCCACGCCATCCCTGCTGACGCGACCAGCGTAGACGTCGCAGCAGCCATCTCGATTGTCGTGCCAGACGACGAGGTAACTCGCCCCGTCGAACGCAATGGACGGCGCGGCGTCCTGGACAGTCGTCGCCAGAACGATGCCGGCCGGGTCGAGGACGTCCCCGCTCCGGCTAACCCGCGTCGCGACGATAGACGCGTCGCGGCGCCAGGCGACGAGGTAGTTCGTGCCGTCGAAGGCGAGTCCGGGGTCGTGGGCGCCACAGGGCGGCGTCGAGATCAGCTTCCCGGCGCCGTCGAGCACGGTCCCGGACTGCGTGACGCGCGTCGCGTAGATGTCACCGCAGGAGCCGGCGCGCTGGTCCGCCCACGAGACGAGGTAGTTGGAGCCGTCGAACGCGACCGCGGGCTGCTCCTGCGCGGCGGCGAGGATCGAGATCGGAATGCCGGAGCCGTCCAGCGCGGAGCCCTCCTGGTTCACGCGGGCACCGAAGACGTCGCCGGGATCGTTCCGCAGATCTCCCCAGACGACGAAGTGGTTGGTGCCGTCGAATGCGAGGGCAGGCTCGTTCTGGTGACCGGGGGTCAAGGTCATCGGGGCGACGTAGTGCTCGGGGCTGACGACCGTGTCCGCCGTCCGTGAGTACGCGGCGCCCGACGGCAAGCGCTGCCGCGATCGCACACGCGACCGAGATCGCCCCCACGCGCGGTCTCAGAGGCCTCCCCACCAATCTCCCGCCTGCGATTCTGAACGATTGCCGGTCCGCGTGGCAAGAGACCCCGACGCCCTGGCGCGCGGATCGGGCCTAACGCCGACCCACCTGGAGGTTCACCGGGAATCCGCGCCGGCGCAAAGCGCCGGGTCTCGGGCTCTGCCCGACGACGCGTCCGTGCAGCGAGCGTCTCGACCGCACGCGCCGGACGTTGCCCACTGAGCAGTTCCTCGCCCTGAGCAGCTGTCTCGCCCGTGCCAACCGCTGGCCGAGCACTCCCCAGAGGGTTCTAGCGCTCGCGGGTCAAGCGTTCAAGGTCTAGTTCCAGACCTTGACGTCCCGGTACAGCGTGTCGCGCTGCACCGGCGTCTTGCCGAGCGCC
>JBKPFP010000321.1:0-5571 GCA_046744435.1 Actinomycetota bacterium
ATCGCCCACGCGAACGGCTTCGAGCCGCGCGGCACGGTCCGCTCGTTCGACAACAAGTACTACTCGAAGTCGGCGGCGACCGGGCCCGTCTCCCTGGCCGACCCGTACCACAACGACGAGTTCGACTTCCTCAAGGGCGTCGCCGTGGCGAAGCTGAAGATCCCGGTCACGGGCGCCTACACGCTCGCCGTCTGGTCGTACGACGAGCACCACTTCCCCGCCACGGGCCGGCTCGGCGGCCGGCTGAGCCGCGCCGACGAGATCGCCGCGCGGCGCGAGCTGACGCTCGACATCGCCCGTAACCTCGTGCGGCCGAACCTCGAGGCGCTCATCGAGCGCGGGGCGCAGTGGATCCAGATCGACGAGCCCGGCGCGTCGACCGAGGCCGACGAGCTGGACATCTTCGCCGAGAGCTTCAACGTGTCGGTCGAGGGGCTCGACTGCATGTTCTCGACGCACCTCTGCTTCTCGGACTACGACCTGTTCTTCCCCGCGATCGAGGCCATGAGCGGCTGCCGCCAGTACTGCGTTGGCTTCGCCAACTACGACACGCGCGAGCTGGGGACGACGAGCGCCGAGCGGCCGGGCTACGAGGTGATCTCGAAGTTCCGCGATCTCTCGTACGAGCCGATCCTCGGCCTGGGCGTGCTCGACATCCACACGGACTTCATCGAGCCGGCCGAGCTCGTCCGCGACCGCATCCTCTACGCGGTCGAGGTCTTCGGCGATCCGGCTCGCATCCACGTGTGCCCTGACTGCGGGCTGCGGACCCGGAGCTGGGACGTTGCCTACGAAAAGCTGCAGCGGATGGTCGAGGGCACGCGCCTCGCCGAGGAGGCCGTGAACCGGGCGCATGCAGGAGCCCGCTAGGAGGAGCGCGCTAGGCACGCGAGAAGTAGCCGCGTAGTCCGTTACCATCCCCTCGGTGAGCGCCGAGAGGCGTTCGCGTTTTTTCAAGACGAATGCGAACCACGCTGAAACGAGGAGCCGGCCGCGGGGCCGCCGTCAACGGCAATGGCCGCGCGATCCTGCCTCCCGGAGTCCTGACCCCGGTCACGCGCTACCGCTGGCCGGAGCGCAAGCGCAGCATCTGGCGGGGACTGGGCCGCGCGCTGCTGCTGCTCGTGGCGCTGTGCGGGATCGCCGTCGGGGGCGCCGCCGGCGGCACGTACCTCTGGGCGCTCGAGAGCGTCGACGACCTCAAGCCGCGCGAGCAGGTGAAGCAGGCGGCGAAGCGGCTCAACATCGCCTTGCCGAACCAGCCCACGACCGCGCTCGTCATCGGCTACGACCACCGGCCCGAGGACGGTGACTTCCCGGGCCGGTCGGACACGGTCATGCTGCTCCGCGCCGACCCGCACGCGGACACGATCTCCATGCTCTCGTTCCCGCGCGACCTGATCGTCGAGGTGCGCTGCCCGAACGGCGGGCGCTCGCGAGGCCGGATCAACCAGGCCTTCGCGCTCTGCGGTCCGGAGGGGACGCTCGAGACCGTGCGCGCCGTGACCAACCTGCCGATCCACTACATCATCACCGTCAACTTCGAGGGCTTCCGGCAGGTCGTCGACCGGCTCGGCGGCGTCTGGCTCGACGTCGACCGCCGCTACCTGAACAAGGAGGGCGGCGACTACGCGACGATCAACCTCTGGCCGGGCTACCAGCGGCTGAAGGGCTGGCAGGCGCTCGACTTCGTTCGCTACCGGCACACCGACTCCGACCTCTACCGGCTCGCTCGGCAGCAGCTCTTCGTCAAGGGGCTCAAGCAGGCGGTCAACGCCTCCTACAAGCCGAAGAGCGTCCCCAAGATCGTCGGCGCGCTGCGCAACAACGTCCAGATCGGCCAAGGCGGAGGCACGATCTCGCTGAAGACCTTGATCTCGTACGCCTTCTTCGCCTACGGCCTCCCTTCCGGGCATTTCACCCAGGTCAAGATCGGCGGGCTGATCGGCCTGAACGAGCTGTCGACCGATCCCTCGAACATCAGGGCCGCCGTGGAGGAGTTCACGCATCCGGACGTCGACGCGCCGGCGAAGGCGACCGCGGTCGCGCTCCGCCGCCGGGCCAAGCTGCAGAGCGGCCCGAGCCCGCGCGCGGTCTCGGTGGTGACCCTGAACGGGAACGGCGTGCCCGGTGCGGCCGCCAACGCGAGCTACCAGCTCTCCCGCCGCGGGTACCGCGTCGGCACCCCGCCCGAGGGCTTCGCGGCCAACGCGCCCGGCCGCTTGAGCCGGACGTTCCGCACGCAGGTCTTCTTCAGCGCCCGCAAAGGCTCCCGGCTGGCCGCTCAGCGTGTCGCCAACCTCTTCGGCTCCGCCGACGTGAAAAAGCTGCCCGCGAACCCGGGCCTACGCTTCCTCACGAACGGCGCGATGGTCACCGTGGTCGTTGGGCAGACGTTCAAGGGCAACCTCGCTCCCGCCCCGGTCGACCGCACGCCGGAGCGCAAGGCGCCGTACGTGCGCTCGGGGCGCTCTGAGACCGTGCCCGTCATCCGCCAGGCCGTGCGCTGGAAGGTGGGCTTCCCGCTGCAGGTGCCGACGATCCTCGAGCGCACGTCGCGGGTCGATCCGGAGGTCCCGTACCGCGTCTACAAGATCGGCAAGGCACGCACGCTGCGCCTCACGTTCCGAACGGGGACGAACGAGTACTGGGGCATCCAGCAGACGGACTGGGACAACGCGCCTGCGCTGCGCGAGCCGAACGACACGCAGGCGATTCGCGGGCGTGCGTACTCGCTCTACTACAACGGCCCGCACCTGCACATGGTCGTCCTGCGGGCCGGCGGGGCGACCTACTGGGTCGTGAACACGCTCACGGACTCGATGTCGAACGAGACGATGCTCGAGATCGCGAAGGGCCTGAGACCGCTTCACAAGTAGAGTCAGGCGCGTGAGCAGCGAGAACGACAAGCCCGCTCTGGGCATCTTCGGCGCGGGGTGGGTGGGCCTCGTGACCGGCGCTGCCTTCGCCGATCTCGGCCATCGCGTGGTCGTGCGCGACGTCGTGCCGCAGCGGATCGAGATGCTGAACGAGGGCCGGCTTCCGTTCCACGAGCCCGGGCTGGCCGAGGTCGTCGAGCGGAACCGCGGGCGGCTGACCTTCACGCTCGACGTCGAGGAGCTGACCGGCGCGGCGGACCTGTTCTTCGCCTGCGTCGACACGCCGCCGACCGCGTCCGGCGACGCCGATCTCTCGTCCGTCTGGTCGGTGATCGACCACCTCGGCGACCCGGGCGAGTCGATCCTCGTCATGAAGAGCACTGTGCCCGTCGGCACCGGCGAGCGCGTCCGCAACGAGCTCGACAAGCGCGACCTCCAGCATGTGGGCTACGTCTCGAACCCCGAGTTCCTGGCCGAGGGGCGTGCGGTGCACGACTTCATGCACCCCGACCGGATCGTGATCGGCGCGTTCGCCGAGGAGGACGGCGACCGGATCGCCGCGCTCTACGACGGCTTCGAAGCGCCGATCCTGCGGTCGAGCGTGGCCTCGGCGGAGATGGTCAAGCTCGCCGCGAACGCCTTCCTCGCCACGCGGATCAGCTTCATCAACGAGATCGCGAACGTCTGCGAAGCCGTCGGCGCCGACGTCGAGGAAGTGGCCGAAGGGGTGGGCCTCGACCACCGGCTCGGCCCGCACTTCCTGCGCGCGGGGATTGGGTTCGGAGGTTCGTGTTTCCCGAAAGACGTGTCTTTTCTGAAGCTGCTCGCAGGGAACAGCGGTTACCACTTCCAGCTCGTCAGCGCCGTGATCGAGGTCAACGAGCTCCAGAAGCGCCGCGTGGTGCAGAAGCTGAAGGACCACCTCGGCAGCCTCCGCGGGAAGAGGATCGCCCTCCTCGGCCTCTCGTTCAAGCCGAACACGGACGACATGCGCGAGGCGCCCTCGCTCGTGCTCGCCGCCAGGCTCCACGCGGAAGGGGCCGAGGTCAAGGCCTGGGACGCGCTCGTGCGCGGGCATCCCGAGCTCGACGGCGTGGTCGTGCACGACACGGTGCTGGACGCCGTGCGCGACGCCGACGCGGCCGTGATCGTCACCGAGTGGGACGACCTCAAGTCGCTGCCGTCGCCCGAGGTGCGCGACGCGATGCGGAACGCGCTCATTGTCGACGGGCGCAACCTCCTCGACCCGCAGGCGGTTCGCGACGCGGGCTTCGAGTACGAGGGCATCGGCCGCTCCTGACTGAGGGAGAATCCGGCCGCATGGAAGCGATCCTCCTCGCAGGCGGCAAGGCCGAGCGTCTCGGAGACGCCGCCGGCGGGCGGCCGAAGGCGCTCGTCGAGGTCGCCGGCCGGCCGCTGGCCGCGTACCAGGTGGCCCAGCTCGCGCGCGCGGGTGTCACCAGAGTGCTGGTCAGCTGCGCCGCCGGCCAGGAGGAGCTCTTCGAGCGGGAGCTTGGTGGCCTCGGGCCCGAGCTCGTCGCCGTCGGCGAGCACGAGCCCCTCGGACGGGGCGGAGGCGCGCGGCTGGCGGCGCAGTCACGCGAGGAGACGGGCCCGGCCTACGTCCTCAACGGCGACGAGCTGATCGACATCGACCTGCCGGCGCTGCTCGACGCGCATGGCCGGCACGGCGCGGTCGCCACGATCGCAGTCGCTCCCCTGCCGACCGCGTTCGGCGTCGTCGACCTGGCCGACGACGACCGGGTGCGCGGCTTCGAGGAAGCACCGCGCCTCCCGTACTGGGCGCACGCGGGCGTGAACGTGCTCGACGACGAAGCGATCGCCCGCTTGCCGGAGCGCGGCGACCACGAGCAGACGACCTTCCCGGAGCTGGCGGCCGAGGGAAAGCTCTACGCGTACCGCCACGAGGGGCTCTGGCTGACCGTGAACACCCCGAAGGACCTGCGCCGCGCCGAGGAACACCTGCGCGCCAACCCGGACTGGCTTCCGGTGGCGACGGCCACGTGAACGAACGCCGCTCCTCGCCGAACCTGGGCGGCCTCGAGCCGTTCGCCGTCGAGCCGACGAAGGTCGAGAAGCCGTGGGGCTGGGAGCTGATCTGGGCGCTGACCGACGACTACTGCGGCAAGCTGCTGTTCGTCAAGGCCGGGGAATCGCTCAGCCTCCAGTTCCACCGCGAAAAGGACGAGTCCTGGTACGTGGATGCCGGTCGCACGCGAATCGAGATCGCCGCTCCCGGCGACGCCGTGCCCAAGGCGGAGATCGTCGGGCCGGGCGCCGCCTTCCGCATTCGCCCCGGCACCGTCCACCGCGTGACGGCCCTCGAGGACACGACGATCATCGAGGTCTCGACGCCCCAGGTCGAGGACGTCGTGCGGCTCGAGGACGACTACGGGCGGGCAGAAGGCAAACCTTGACACGAATGTGGTAAGGTTCAGCCATGGATGGGCTCTCGGTGGGGAAAGCGGCCGCGCGGACGGGCTGGTCGGCGCGCATGCTCCGCTACCTCGACGCCGCCGGCCTGGTCGTTCCCGGACGCACTCGCTCCGGGTACCGGGCCTACGGCCTCCGTGAGCTGAACCAGCTGCGCTCCCTGCAGGAGCTGCGCCGGCGCTTCGCAGTCGAGATCGGCGAGCTCGCCTTCGCGGCGCGCCTTCGCCGTGAGCCGAAC
>JBKPFP010000258.1:0-4328 GCA_046744435.1 Actinomycetota bacterium
GATCCTCGGCAAGACCGAGGGGGCGGTGAAGTCGCTGCAGCACCGGGCGCTTGCTTCGCTGCAGAAGCATCTGGTTCGCTGACGCGCTTTCCGCTCAGCAGGCGGGTGGGTGCGCCGATGAGCAGCGCTTGCGTTGGGCGGTGGGGCGGACGGAGGGCGTCGGGCTAGCCGAGCACATCGCTGCGCCCGGAAACATCGAACGTGACCACGTGTTGCCGCAGGAAGGCGTGGCCGACGAGGCCGTCATGGATGATCCGCTGGAACATGACGTCCGGATCGTCCTGGGCGAGGTGCGCCGCAGTCGTCGGGTGAATGCGACCTGCCAGGCGGGTGAACCTACGGGTATACGCGCGACCCGTCTCGTGCCGGCGGGGTACCGTCATTAAACGATGTCAGCGCTCGACGTCGGTCTCGTCGGCTTGCCGGGCTCCGGGAAGAGCACGCTCTTCAAGGCGCTCACCGGCGTCGATCCGTCCGCGGGCGAGTACGGGAAGCCGCACGTCGGGATGGCGTCGATCCCCGACGAGCGCCTGGGCCAGATCCAGAGCATCATCGGCTCGGCCGAGGCGACACCGGCCGCCCTCCGGCTCACCGATCCGCCCGGTCTGAGCCCTGCCGTGCTCGGCGAGCTCCGCCAGGCCCGCGCACTCCTCGCCGTCACCCGGAGCTTCGGGCCCGACGTCGACCTGGCGCGCGACGAGCAGATGCTGCAGCTCGAGCTCGTCGTCGCCGACCGCGACCACGTCGAGCGCCGCCTCGCGCGAGTCCGGACGCAGGCGAAGTCCGGAGATCCCAAGTTGCGCCAGGAGGTCGAAGAGCTCGAGCGCGTGCTCGCACACCTCGAACAGGGCCGCTCGCTCGCCGAGTATCCCCACGCGCTGCCGAGCGAGCTCGAGCCGCTGACGACCAAGCCGCTCGTCTGGGTCGTGAACGGCGACGGCGGGATCGACCTCGCGCTCGAGGCCGAGCTGGCAGAGCTGCCGGAGGAAGAGGCGGCCGACTTCCGCGAGGGCCCGTCGGCTCTCGAGACCGCGATCGCCGCGCTGTTCGAGCAGGCCGGCCTGATCACGTTCTTCACAGGCAATGAAAAGGAAACGCGCGCGTGGACACTCCGTGCGGGGGGCACCGCTCTCGACGCCGCGGCGGCGATCCACACCGACCTCGCGCGCGGCTTCATCCGCTGCGAGGTGATCGCCTACGGGGATCTCGTCGAGGCAGGCAGCCGGGCCGAGGCCGCGCGGCGCGGAGTGCAGCGCCTCGAGGGCAAGACCTACGTCGTGGCAGACGGCGACCTCCTCAACGTCCGTTTCAACGTCTAAGGCGGCGCTTGCGACGCCGCCTCAGGATGCCGCGCTCTGCGCGGTATCCGTCTGAAATGAGCAGTCGACCCGCGAGGATCGCCAGGTGCGGCTGAACCACATGACCGAATGAGGCGCTGCACCCTTTTCCCCCGGGGCAACGTCTAAGACAGGTGGTGAACGGTGGGACCCCTGATCCAGGACGGGCTACGCCTACACTGGGGCGCGGGATGGACCGGACGGAGAGAGTCAACCGCGGGGACGAGCGCTTCGAGCGCGCGGTCGGCATCTCGCAGCGGTTCGCCGACAACATCGAGACCGTCGTCCACGGCAAGCGGCGCGAGATCGAGCTCGTGCTCGCCGCCCTCGCCTGCGAGGGGCACGTCCTCCTCGAAGACGTGCCGGGCACCGCGAAGACCGTCCTTGCCCGCGCGATCGCGCAAACGATCGACGGCGCGACGCCCTCCCGCATCCAGTGCACGCCGGACCTCCAGCCAACGGACGTGACGGGTCTCTCGGTCTACAACCAGAAGGCGCGGGACTTCGAGTTCCGCCCAGGCCCGATCTTCGCCAACGTCGTCCTCGTCGACGAGATCAACCGCGCGATGCCGAAGACGCAGTCGGCGCTGCTCGAGGCCATGGCCGAGCGGCAGGTGACGGTCGACGGCACGACGCGCGTCCTGCGTCCGCCCTTCCTCGTGCTCGCGACACAGAACCCGATCGAGCTCGAGGGCACGTTCCCGCTGCCCGAGGCGCAGCTCGACCGCTTCTTCCTGCGCACCGCGCTCGGCTACCCGGAGACCGACCACGAGCTCGGCATCATCCGCGAGCAGCGGCACGGGCACCCGCTCAAGCACGTGGAGGTGGCCGTCACGGTCGACGACGTCGAGGACCTGCAGCGGGCGATCGGGGACGTCTACGTCCACGAGCTGCTCGAGCGCTGGATCATCGACCTCGTCCGGGCGACGCGCGAGCTCGACGGCGTCGCGATCGGCGCCTCCGTCCGAGGCAGCCTCGCGCTCGAGAAGGCCGCGCGCGCTTGGGCGCTGCTCCACGATCGCGACTACGTCCTGCCCGAGGACGTCGAGGAGCTGTTTCTGCCGGTCATCGCCCATCGCATCCTCTTCGCGCCTACGTTCCTCGCTGACGTGCGCCGCCTCGGCTGGGCCCAGGCACTCGAGGACTTTCGAGGACGCTGCCTCGAGCGCTCGCCGCGCCCCCAGGCCGACCTCACCGGAGAGGTCGTGGCGATCAAGCCTCCAGAGTCGTAGTCGATGGCGACTGCCGCGCAGTACGAGCTGGCCTTTCCGCTCGTGCCGCGCCGGCGGCTGATCGGCCTCGCGTTCGGCACCGTGCGGAGCGCACGCCGCGGCCGGGGCTCGGACGTCGTCAGCTCGCGCCCGTACCAGGCCGGTGACGACGTCGACGCGATCGACTGGAACGCCTCGGCGAAGATCTCCTCCGCACGCGGGACGGACGAGTTCGTCGTTCGCGAGCGCTTCGCCGAGGAGGCGCCCCGCGTCGTCGTCTTCTGCGACCGCCGGCCGGAAATGGCGCTTTACCCGTCGGGCCTGCCGTGGCTCTCGAAGCCGGCCGTCCTGCGCGAGGCGGGCCGGCTGATCGCCGACTCGACGGCGAAGGCACGCGGACTCGTCGGCTACCTGGACTATGCGCACGGCCGCGACGATCCGTTCTGGCAGCCGCCCCACAGCCAGCAGGGCTTCTGGCGCGTGAAGGAGAGCCATCTCGTCTACCCGGTCTACGAGGCGCAGCAGGACAACCTCACCCGCGGGCTCGACCACCTCGTGCACAGCCGGCGCTCGCTGCCGCCGGGCAGCTTCGTCTTCGTGCTCTCGGACTTCCTCGAGTCGCCGTCGCCCGAGACGTGGGCGGGCGTGACCGAGCTCCCCTGGGAGATCGTGCCCGTCGTCGTCCAGGACCCGACCTGGGAGCAGAGCTTTCCACCCGTCTCGTCCGTCGTCGTGCCGCTGGCCGACCCGCGCACCGGGCGGCTGAGAGCGGTGCGGCTCAGCCGCCGCGAGGCCGCGCGCCGCCGGGCGGAGAACGAGGCGCGTCTCGGTCGCCTGCTCGACGGCCTCCGTGACTTCGGGCTCGAGCCGCTCCTCCTCGCCTCGACCGATCGCGACGAGATCTACAGCCGGTTCCTGGCCTGGGCCGACCTTCGCCGGCACGGAGTCGCAAGCCCATGGTGACTCCGGCTCGGCTCGTGGCCGCAGGTGTCGTGCTCGCGCTCCTCGCCGGCGGCGCCGCACTCTTCTTCGAGCGGGGCGGCGACGGAGACGCGCCCGTCCTTCGTAACGGGTCGCTTGCCACCAGCTCGAGGGTCGACCCGCAGACGCACCTGTTCGGACAGCGAGTGCAGGCGCAGCTGGAGGTCGTCTACGACGCGGACCGCGTCCGTGGGAGCAGCATCGCGGTCTCGCCCGCCTTCGGCGCATACCGCGTCGCCGATCGGCACGTATCGCGGGCCTCCTTCGGGCACATCGACCGCGTGCGCTACGAGTGGGTCCTCGAATGCCTGACCGCTCCCTGCCTGCCGCGCAAGGATGGAGCCGTCCAGTTCCCCTCGACACTCCTTCTCTACGAGGAGCGCAATCCACCGGCGCTGCAGACCACGAAGATCGAGTGGCCGCAGCTGCGGGTGGCTTCGCGGGTCGGCCCCGACGATCTGAAAGCGCTTGCGCTGGAGGCCGATGCCCGCGATCTGCCAGCAGCCTCGTACCGCCTGAAGCCGCGGACGGTTGCGCTCGTCGGCTACGTGCTCGCCGCGCTGCTGGCGCTGGCCGGCGTGCTGCTGCTGATGCGTGCGCTCGACCTCCAGGCGCAGATCTCGCGGGCCCTCGCCGGTCGCCGCGAGCGGCTCTCCGCACTCCAGCGCGCGCTGGCGCTCGTCCGGGGCTATACGCAACGGGGGGAGCACGACCGCAGCCGCCCGGCTCTCGATCGGCTCGCCTCCGAGCTGCGGAAGACGCGTGAGCCGGACCTCGCCGTCGACGCCAGCCGGCTCGC
>JBKPFP010000101.1:0-3267 GCA_046744435.1 Actinomycetota bacterium
GGCCGCAAGCACGTGCCCGTGTTCGTGACCGAGCAGATGGTCGGCCACAAGCTCGGCGAGTTCGCGCCGACGCGGACGTTTCGCGCGCACTCCGGCGACCGCAAGGCTGAGGTGAAGAGAACCTGATGGCGGCGACCGAGACGAGACAGGAAGTGAAGGCCGCAGCCAAGTGGGTGCGGATCTCGCCGCGCAAGGCGCGCCTCGTCGTCGAGCACATCCGCGGGCGCAGCGTGCCCGAGGCTCGAACCGTGCTCGCGTTCACGCCGCGTGCGGCCGCGCGCGAGGTCGAGAAGCTCCTCAAGTCCGCGGTTGCGAACGCGGAGGCGAACCACGATCTGATCGGCGACGACCTCATCGTTTCGGCGGCTTACGTCGACGAGGGCCCGGTGTTCAAGCGCTGGCGCGCGCGCGCACGCGGCCGCGCTGCGCGGATCCGCAAGCGGACGTGCCACATCACGCTCAAGCTGGCGCCGGTCGCCGAGGCGACCGTGACACGCGCCACTCCGGCCGAGGAGGAGAAGCCGAAGCGGGCGCCCCGTCGCCGGCCCGCGCGCAAGCCGAAGGCCGAGACAGCGCAGCCGAAGGGCGAGGAGAAGCCCAAGCCAAGGCGACGCGCCGCAGCCAAGCCGAAGACCACGACCACACGCAAGAAGACCGAGCCGAAGGAAGAGGGCGAGAGCTAATGGGTCAGAAAGTCCATCCGGGCGGGATGCGCGTCGGCGTCATCCACGACTGGAAGTCCAACTGGTACACCGGCAACAAGGAGTTCGCAGACGCCCTGCTCGAGGACGTGAAGATCCGCGAGCACATCTACGGAAAGCTCGCGCACGCGGGCCTCTCGGACATCCTCATCCGCAAGGACAAGCAGCGGATCACGATCGACATCTACACGGCCCGGCCGGGGATCGTGATCGGCAAGTCCGGCTCCGAGGTGGACGCGCTGCGCAAAGAGATCCACGGCATGACGCACAAGAACGTCCATATCAACATCAACGAGATCAAGCGGCCCGAGCTGGACGCGAAGCTCGTCGCCCAGTCGATCGCGGAACAGCTCGAGAACCGCGTCAGCTTCAGGCGCGCGATGAAGCGCTCGCTCGCGTCGGCGATCCGCTCCGGCGCCCACGGCGTGAAGGTGCAGTGCGGGGGGCGGCTCGCGGGCACCGAGATGAGCCGCTCGGAGAGCTACTCGGAGGGCCGCGTGCCGCTGCACACGATTCGCGCGGACATCGACTACGGGTTCGCGGAGGCGAAGACGACCTTCGGCCGGATCGGCGTCAAGGTCTGGATCAACAAGGGCGAGATCATGCCCGAAGGCTTCGAGAGCGTCGCCACCGAGAAGGAGACGCGGCTCGGCGACCAGGACCAGGCGCGCAGGCGCGGCGGGCGCAAGGAAGGCCTCTCCGCGTCGCGCGAGGGCGGCCGTGGACGTGCCGCCGATCGCGAGGGCCTGGGCCCGGTGCGCAAGCGGCGCCCGCGGCGGCAGGGCGGCGGAGCGAGGCGCGCGCCGCAGCAGGAAGGGGCTCCGCCGGCGGCCGAGCAGGCTCCGCCCGCGGCTGAGCAGCCGCCCGTGCAGGAGGGGCCTGAGCCGCAAGCTGCGCCTGAGCCGCAAGCTGCGCCTGAGCCGCAAGCTCCGCCTGAGCCGGTGGAGCAGCAGGCCGAGGAGACGCCCAAGCCCGAGGATTCCGGAGGCGAGAGCTAGTGCTTCTACCGCGCAAGACGAAGTACCGCAAGCAACAGCGGGGCCGCCGCGCAGGCGTCTCCAAGGGCCAGACCCGGGTCCAGTTCGGCGACTTCGGGATCAAGGCGATGGAGGCCGCGTGGGTCACGAACCGGCAGATCGAGGCCGCCCGGATCGCCATGACGCGGAAGATCAAGCGAGGCGGGAAGGTCTGGATCAACGTCTTTCCGGACAAGCCGGTCAGCCAGAAGCCGGCGGAGACGCGGATGGGCTCCGGCAAGGGCGCTCCCGAGCACTGGGTGGCCGTGGTCAAGCCCGGCCGGGTCATGTTCGAGCTGTCCGGCGTGCCCGAGCCCCTGGCGAAGGAAGCGTTGCGCCTGGCCGGGACGAAGCTGCCGCTGAAGACGAAGTTCGTGAAACGGGAGGCGGATCTCTTTGAAGGCTAGAGAGCTGAGAGACATGACCGACGACGAGCTGCAGGTGAAGCTCGAGGAGCGCCGGCAGGAGCTGTTCAACCTGCGGTTCCAGTCGGCGACCGGCGCGCTGGAGAACCCCGCGCGGCTGAAGCTGGCGAAGCGTGAGATCGCGCGGATCCTGACCGTGCGCAGCGAGCGCGAGCTCGCAGAGGAAGGAAGCTAGTGGCGCACGAAGACCAGAACGAGCAGACACCGGAAGAGACTCCGGAAGAGCCGGTAGCCGAGGAGCCGACCGCCGATGCGGAAGCTCCCGCCGAGGGCGCTGCCGAGGCGCCGGCGCCAGAGGCCGCCGCCGAGGAGGCGCCGCCGGCCGAAGAGCCGGAGGAGGCGCCCGCCGACGAAGCTCCCGCCGAGGAACCGGCGGAAGAAGCCCCTGCCGCCGAGGCGGAGGGCGAGGCCCCCGCAGCCGAAGGCGAAGAGGCCGGCGAGCCCGCCGCCGCGGAGACCCCTGCGCCAAAGGCGAAGCCGAAGCGCAGGCCACGCCCCGAGCGGCGTCAGCGCTCGAAGCCGAAGCGCGAGCGCCCCGAGACCCGCAAGGCGATCACGCGCCTGCCGAAGCCCGAGCAGGTCCGTGGCCGGAGGCAGGAGCGCCGCGGCGTCGTCGTTTCGAGCGCGATGGACAAGACGATCGTCGTCAAGGTCGAGACGGTCAAGGCGCACGCGAGGTACAAGAAGGTCATCCGCAGCTCGCGCAAGTTCCACGCGCACGACGAGCAGAACGCGGCCAAGGTCGGCGACGTCGTCCGCATCGTCGAGACGCGCCCCCTCTCGGCGATGAAGAACTGGCGCCTCGTGGAAGTCCTGGAGGAGGCCCGGTGACCCTCCCGGCAACAATTAGTGCGCCTCTGGCTCGCGATCCGCGGCGCATTCCGGCGTCCTCAGCCGCATCCGGGCCTACTGGCCCGAACGCGGCCTGCGTCCTTGGACTGCTTGCGCCTCGCGACCCAGAGACGCGAAATCGTCACCGGGAGGGCCACTAGTGATTCAGCAGGAGTCGAGACTCCGAGTGGCCGACAACACGGGCGCCCGCGAGCTCCTCTGCATCCGCGTCAAGGGCGGCTCCCACCGCCGCTACGCCCGGGTCGGCGACGTGATCGTCGGGACGGTCAAGCA
>JBKPFP010000254.1:0-3192 GCA_046744435.1 Actinomycetota bacterium
TCTCCGCCCTGAACGAAGAGAGAGTTAGGAGCACCACATGCATGCCACCATCAGACGGTACGAGGGAATCGACCAGCGTCGCACCGACGAGCTCGTCAAGAACGTCGGCGAGAAGCTGCTGCCCCGCCTGAGCGAGATGCCGGGCTTCAAGAGTTACCACCTCATCGAGGCCGACAACGGCGTCATGAGCTCCATCGACTTTTTCGACACTTCGGCGCAGGCCGACGAGTCGACCCGCGTCGCAGCCACCTGGGTGCGCGAGGAGAAGCTGGATACGGCGCTTCCGAATCCGCCGAAGGTCACGGGCGGCGAAGTGATCGTGGAGAAAACGAACGAACTCGTCCGGGTTTAACACCCTCGAGCACGTTCGCTAGAGGAGAGAAGGCCCGCGTTTTGCGGGCCTTCTTCCTTTGCTCTTCTTTTTCGCCAGCTAGGCTCCCGGCCGTGTCCTGCAAAGGCCTCGGCTTGCTCGTGGTCGTCCTCGCGCTCGTGCTCGCGCTGGGCGGTTGCGGCGGCGACGATGACGGTGGTGGTGCCAGCGCCGAGAGCTGGGCGAATAGCGTCTGCGCCGATCTGAGCGAGTGGATCACCGACATCGATGCGGCGGTCAAGTCGGTCACGGACGAAGGGCTCGGCATCAACGAGGCCACGTTGCGTGATGCTGTCGACCAGGCCAAAGATGCCACCGACGAGGTGGCGAACGACCTCGACCAGCTCGGGGCGCCCGACCTCGACGCCGGTGAGCAAGCCAAGGAGGAGCTCGACACTCTCAGGTCAGAGCTACGGGAGCAGTCCGATGCGGTCGAGCGGGCGCTGGACGAGAACGGTCGGCCGCTCGAGGTCGCAGGAACCGTCGCAGCCGCCCTCTCGGCGGCAGCAAACCAGCTGAAGGAGTCATTCCAGATGCTCCAGGACGTGGATCCGAGCGGGGAGCTCAGGGACGCCTTCACGAACGCGGATGACTGCGACACGCTCCGCGATCAGATCGAGGACATCGGCTCCTAACGGCGCCGCGCGCGCTCCGGCTCGGCTCGGCGGCTGCGATCCCAGAGCGTTGCGTTGAGGAAGGCGGCGACGGTAATGAGGCGACTGAGGACATACAGCCACACGAGCATCGTCGCCGCGCTGCCAAACGCGCCGTAGGTCTCCTCCGACCTGCCGAGCCGCGGCGCGAAGTAGAAGATCACGGCGATCTGAACGAGCTCATAGCCAACCGCAACGAGTAGGGCGCCTGGGAGCAGCTCGCGTACGTCGGTCGCCCGGTGTGGCAGCAGCCACATCGCCCAGATCGCGATCGCGGTCGTGACCGCGAGCGCGACCGCGGTGCCGAGTAACGCGGTGCGTCCGATCGCCGCTTCGAGCCATGCTCCTGCGACCGAGGAGAGGATGGCCAGGAGAAACAGCCCGTTGAAGACTGCGAAGACGCGGAGCGGCCGGCGGATTCGCGGCGGCTCAAGTTGCCAGGCCAGCGCGTGGGCGAGGACGAGCGCCCGAACGGCGCCGAGCGTGAACCAGGTGAGGAGGACGAGGCCGAAGGCCAGGACGAGGACCGCGTTCCGGTCGCCGAACTGCAGCGCTTCGGAGGCGGCCTGCGCAGCCGCTGCGCCGACGCCAAAGCGGCGTGCGGCCGATTCGAGCCCGTCGGAGTCCAAGTCGCCCCAGAAGGAAAGAACGACGGCGACGACGAACCCGAACGGCACGAGCCAGAGGAAGATGCGGAACGCAACGCCGCCCGCGATCAGGCCGCCACCCAGCTCACGCTCGGTCTGCAGCACCTCGCGTACGAGTGGTGCACCCGGCAGCTCCTCGCTCCGCGCCCGGACCGCCGCGAGCCGGTCGGCCAGCGCCGCGGTCCGCGACCGTTGCTTGGACTGCATTCGGCGAGCGTAACCCGCGTCGCGAGCGGCGCTTGGCGGCGCAGACCAGCGTCGCTGTGGGCGACATCGGGCGACCGCCGGGATTGGTCGCCTTCGCGTCGAAACCCGAAGCGTGAGACGTCTGGCTCGCTCGGCGCTGGTTGGCCTCGCCGCCTTGCTCGCGCTCCTCGCTCCGTCGACGGCCGTGGCCGCCCTTGCGGACGAGCAGGCGCTCGCCGACCGCTTCGCCCCGGTCATACGGCTCGTCGAGCAGGCCGAGGAGTGCGGTCCCGGCGAACCCTACGAGCCGATCGACGTCGATCTCCTCTTTGACGAGCCGACGGTGGCGCTGCGCGGGCCATGGAGGCCCACGGACCTCGTGGAGATCGGCCCCACGGCCGAGGATCTCGCCGACCTCTACGAGTACCACCTTGACTTCCCAGGCGACGCCCTCGATCCGGGGTGCGACTACGAGCGCTGGGCTCGCCGGCTCACCGAGGGAAAGGCCCCGGCCGTGTATGCCCACGTCGCGACCGAGCGCAGCCACCCGCGGAAGCTCGCCCTTCAATACTGGCTCTTCTACGCGTTCAACGACTTCAACAACCTGCACGAGGGCGATTGGGAGATGATCCAGCTCGTCTTCGATGCTGGAGACGCGCGCGAGGCGCTCGCGCAGGATCCCGTCGAGGTCGGTTACAGCTCGCACGAAGGCGCCGAGCAAGCCGACTGGGGCGACGACAAGCTCGAGCTCGAGGGGGCGCATCCGGTCGTCTATCCCGCCGCCGGCTCCCACGCGAACAAGTTCACCCAGGCGCTCTATCTCGGAAGCTCGGCCGAGGCGGGCGTTGGCTGCGACGACACCCAGGGCCCGCACGTGGAGCTCCGTCCGACCGTGAAGACCATCCCGAGCGACCCGGCCGCGGCGCGGGCGGCGTTTCCGTGGATCACGTTCGAAGGGCGCTGGGGCGAGCTCCAGGAGGCCTTCTTCAACGGGCCCACCGGGCCCAACCTGAAGCGCCAGTGGACCGAGCCGATCGCGTGGTCTGAGGGATGGCGATCCCGGAGCTACGCGGTGCCGACCGGAGGTGTGCTCGGGACGGGCGCGACCGACTTTTTCTGCGATGCGGTCGAGGCTGGATCGCGTGGCCTGATCAGCCTCCTCCGAAACCCCGGTGGGACGCTGCTCGTGCTCGGCGCGCTCCTCGCGCTCGCCGTTTACCTCATTGCGCGGGCCACGTGGCATCCGATCGCGCCGCTCCGCGTGGGGCGTCGGCGGGCCTGGGGGCAGATTCTCGCGGCGGCCGGACGGATGTACGTGAAGCGGACGCCGCTCTTC
>JBKPFP010000464.1:0-13654 GCA_046744435.1 Actinomycetota bacterium
TCCCGCAAGGGTCAGGCGATCCGCTTCAACGAGGAGGACGTGCGCCCGATGGGGCGCGACACCGCCGGCGTCACGGGCATGCGTCTCCGCAAGGGGGACGAGGTCATCTCCTCGGAGGTGGTCGGCGCCAAGGAGGGCGACCTCCTCGTCGTGACCGAGAACGGCTACGGGAAGCGGACTCGCACCGACGAGTATCCGATCAAGGGCCGCGGCGGCCTCGGCGTGAAGACCGTGCAGCTGACCGAGTCGAAAGGCCGCCTCGTCGGCGCGCGCGTGGTGCGCGAGGACTACCAGGTGATGCTGATCTCGACCGGCGGCACCGTGATCAAAATGCCGGTCGGCGACATCCGCTGCATGGGCCGCGCCACCCAGGGCGTGACCGTCATGCGGCTCAAGGACGGAGAGCGGGTCTCGGCACTCGCTCCGGTCGTCGAGTCCGACGCGGAGGAAGCGGCGATCGCCGAGCCCGAGCCTGAGCCTGCGGCGACGTAGGTTTCGGCGGAATCGGCCGGGAAACCGGTTGCAGAATCCACCGATTTCTCTGAATACTCTTCACAAAGACGCCCAGTAGCGTTATACCTTTGGTGCGGCAGGGGTCAGGCGTATCCGGCGAGGGAGGTAGTTGCGTATGGCTCCGAGTAGGCAGGTTGATCTCCTCGAACCGATCGACCTCGCACAGCATCTCGACAAGGTCGAGCTCTACCTCGGGCAGGTCTGCCAGATCGCCGGGATCTCGAAGATGCAGCTCGACTACTGGACGAACAAGGCGCAGATTCCGACGAAGGGCAGGAAGCAGCGGATCTACGACATCGACGCGCTCGAGACCGTGATGCTGATCAAGCAGGCCAAGGACAAGGGCCTGAACCTCGGCGCGGCGATCGACGCCGCGCGCAACTTCCGCGAGCTGAACGGGGGGATGCGGGCCACTTAGACGGCTCGCAGCGCCGCCGCCGCTTGCTCCGGCGGCAGCGTATTGACGAAGATCCCGGCCCCGAGCTCGAGGCCGGCCAGCTCGCTCAGGCGCGGCAGCAGCTCCAGGTGCCAGTGCGCGCCCTGGTGCACCCAGGCGTTCAGCGGCACCGGCCCCTCGACCGCGCGTAGCCTGACGATTGCGTCGCGCGCGAGCATGAGCGCGGTCACGAGCAGCTGCTCGTCGGCGTCGGGCCGGTGCTCGGCCGGGGCGATCAGGAGCTCGTACGGCATGCGTCCTGCCGGGGCGGCCAGCGTCCGCATTCCGTCGCGCTCGGCCACGAACAGGCTCTCCGCCTGGGCGACCAGGCGACAGAGGGCGCAGCCCTGGCGCTCGAGGTTCGGGAACTCGGCGACGGCCGCCGGCGGAGGCTCACGGAGCCAGACGAGCTGCGAGTGGCTGTGCGGCAGGCTCGCGCCGGCCTCGCGGCCCTCGTTGACGAGCACTTGGACGTACGGAAAGCCGTCGCGTTGCGCCGCTTCCGTTCGCCGGGCCCAGGCGGCCGCGATCGGCGGCAGCTCGTCCTCGTTCAGCTCTGCGAGCGACCGCGCGTGCCGCGGGCTGTGGACGACGACCTCCTGACGCTCGAGGGCCGGGTAGAGGTTGGGGACGACGCGGACTTGCCAGCCCGGAGTGTCGCGGGCGCGTTCTGGCGGGCCGACCGCGAACGTCTCGGGCGGCGTCCGGTCCTCGCGGCCCTCGTCGAACGGGCATTCGTCGAGCTCGGCCTGAGTCGGGGGCTCGAGCTCGCCCCGCTTGGCGCCCGGCCGGCGGCTGCGCTCGGGCGCGATGACGACGAACCGCCCGGAAATGGGGTCGCGCCGGAGGTCCGCTGTCAGCTTTGCTGCGTCCCGCGGCGGTTCATGCCCTCGATGATCGGGCGGAACAGGTCGAGCGGCAGCGGCAAGATCAGCGTCGACGAGCGCTCGGACGAGATCTCGAGCATCGTCTGCAGGAAGCGAAGCTGGAGCGAGATCGGGTTCGTGCCGAGCACGTCGGCAGCGTCTTTCAGCCGCTCGGAGGCCTGGAACTCGCCCTCGGCGGCGATCACCTTCGCGCGCCGCTCGCGCTCGGCCTCGGCCTGGCGCGCCATCGCGCGCTGCATGCCGGTCGGGATCTCGACGTCCTTCACCTCGACGATCGAGACCTTGACGCCCCACGGCGAGGTGGCCTCGTCGATGATCTGCTGCAGGATCGCGTTGATCTTGTCGCGCTCGGAGAGCAGCTCGTCGAGCTGGTGCTGGCCGAGCACGCTGCGCAAGGTCGTCTGTGCGATCTGCGAGGTCGCGACCATGAAGTTCTCGACCTGCACGATCGCCCTCTCCGGGTCGATGATCCGGAAGTAGGCGACGGCGTTCACGCGGACCGGCACGTTGTCCTTCGTGATCACCTCCTGCGGCGGGACATTCAAAGTGACCGTCCGGAGGTCGACGCGCACCATCTTGTCGATGATCGGGATCAGCAGGAAGAGGCCCGGGCCCTTCGGCGGCGACTTGAGCCGGCCGAGCCGGAAGATGACGCCCCGCTCGTACTCCCGCGCGACGCGGATCGCCGACGAGAGGATGACGAGCAGGAGGATCGCAACGACTGCGAGCGCAATCAGGGCGGCCACGGGTGCGAATCCTACGTCACTGCTGCGCGGCGGTGACCGGGGCGGGCTCCTCGATGGGCTCGACCTCGAGCGTTAGCCCATCCCCGAGGCCGGTGACCCGCACCGGAGCTCCGGCGGGGATCGACTCGCCGCTCGTCCGGGCCTGCCAGAGCTCGCCGTGGACGAACACGCTCCCGGTCGGCTCGAGCGTCTGGCGGACGACGCCGACCTGGCCGCGCAGCTCGTCGCTGCCCGTCACGGGCTGGAGGCGGCGGACCTGGACGATCTTCATCGCGACGAACGCCATCAGCACGGCCAGCGTGGCGGCGATGGCGAGCACGACGGTCAGCGAGACCTCGTAACTCTCGCCGGCGGGGTCGAAGAGCAGGAGGGAGCCGAGCACGAAGCACGCCGCTCCGGCGAGGGTGAGGGCTCCGTGGCTGGGTAAGAACGCCTCCGACGCGAAGAAGGCGAAGGCGAGCACCATCAACAGCAGGCCCGCGACGCTGATCGGCAGCACCTGGAGGCCGAAGAGGCCGAGGATGAGCGAGATCGCGCCCACCGTCCCGGGGAAGATGAGGCCCGGGTTCCAGAGCTCGACGATGATCCCGAGCGTCCCGATCGACATGAAGAGGACGATCAGGTTCGGGTCGATCAGCGTGTCGAGGACCTTCGACCAGAACGGCATGTCGACGTGGGTGATCTCGGCGCCGGCCGTATGCAGGACGAGACCCTTCGGCTTCGTCGTGCGCCCGTCGATCTGGTTGAGGAGGGCGGGCAGGCTCGGTGCGACGACGTCGATGACGTTCATGGCGAGCGCCTCGCGGGCGTTCAGGTTCGACGCGCGTCGCACCGCCGCATCGGCCCACCTGACGTTGCGTCCGTGCTCCCGCGCGAGCGCGCGCAGCGACGCCGCCGCGTCGTTGACGACCTTGCGGCGCAGGTCGTCCTGGATGTCCTCGCCTCCGACGGAGATCGGCGTCGACGAGCCGATGTTCGTCTGCGGCGCCATCGCGAGGATGTCGCCCGCTTGCCCGATCCAGACACCTGCCGACGCGGCCCGCGCCCCGTCCGGCGACACGTAGACGATGACCGGGATCTTCGATGCGAGCTCCTTCTTGTAGATCTTCGTCATCGAGGAGCCGAGGCCGCCGGGCGTGTCGAGCAGGATGACGACGGCGTCGTAGCCCTCCTCGTTGGCGCGGTCGATCTCGCCGTTCACGTAGTCCTGCGTGACGGGGTTGACGTCGTTGTCGAACTTGACGGCGAGGACGCGAGGGCGGTCGGTGGCCGCTCCGGCCGCGGCCACGAGCGCCGCGGCTGCCGTCGCGGCGATCAAAAAGATCCGCAAGAGCGGCCCTTTCACACTTGTAAGAATTGTATCTGGGAAGGCCCACGAGCCTTGAGGCCGAAGGCCGCTTTTGCTCCGATAGGACAGCCGCCAATGAGATCCGTAGTCCTAGCCCTCCTCTTTCTCCTCGCCGCTCCCGCGGCCGCCTTCGCGGCAGAGCCGACGCTCGTCACCCGAGAGGTGCCGTTGAACGGGGAACGGACGCTGGCCGCCGCTCAGCCTACGCGGTTCAACCTTGTCGGCCTGCACTGGCAGGGTCCGGGCCGCGTGCTCTTCCGGACGCACGCAGTCTCCGGCGGCTGGAGCCGCTGGCGTCCGGCGGCGCCGGAGGCGGAGGACCGCCCGGATCCCGGCTCGCACGAGCTCGCACACCGCGGCTGGCAGATTGGCAACCCGTACTGGACGGGCACTGCTGACCGGCTGCAGGTCCGCAGGCAGGGCAGGGTCACGCGCGTCCGCGCCCACTACGTATGGAGCCCGGTGGAGGACGTGCCAGTCCGGTCGGTGCAGATGGCGGGCTCACCGCTGATCCTCAGCCGTCTCGCGTGGGGGGCGAACGAGCGGATCCGGCGCGGCGTTCCCGACTACGCCGACTCCTTGCGCTTCGCCGTCGTCCACCACACGGCCGGCTCGAACAGCTACAACCGGACGCAGTCGGCGGCCATCGTCCGGGGCGTCCAGCTCTACCACGTGCGCTCCAACGGCTGGAACGACATCGGCTACAACTTCCTCGTCGACAAGTACGGCCAGGTCTTCGAGGGCCGGTTCGGAGGCATGGAGCGGAACGTCGTCGGTGCCCACGCGCAGGGCTTCAACACCGGTTCGTTCGGCGTCGCCCTCCTTGGGAACTACGACGCCGCCGCGGTTACTCCGGCAGCACGCTCGGCGCTGACGCGGCTGATCGCCTGGCGGCTCGACGTCGCCCATGTCGACCCCCTGACGCTGTTCAGCTGGGTCTCTGGCGGCAACCCTCGCTTCCCGGCCGGGGTGCCAGTGACGCTGCGCACGATCTCCGGCCACCGCGACACGGGCTTCACCAGCTGCCCGGGGCAGCGCCTCTACGGCGAGCTGAACGGCCTCGCCCGGGCGGTTTTCCAGACCGGCCTGCCGAAGCTGTACTCGCCGAGCGTGACCGGTGGTCCCGGCGGGCTCGTCCGGTTCACGGCCACGCTCTCGGAGCCGCTTCCCTGGTCGGTGCTCGTCACTGATCGAGGAGGCGCCGTCGTCGCCTCGGGCGAGGGCGAGGGGCAGACCGTCGACTGGACGTGGGACGCGAGGGCGATCCCGGCCGGACGCTACGCGTACGCGATCGACGCGGGCTCGAACGTGCGACCGGCGACCGGCTTCGTCAGCGGCACGGCGACACAGTCGGCTCTGACCGCGATCGCCCGGCCCGCGCTGATCACGCCGAACGGCGACGGCCGCGGGGAGTCGACGGTGATCCGCTACCGGCTCCTCGCGCCGTCGACGGTCACCGCGACCGTAGTCGACTCGGCCGGCGCGCCTGTGGCGACGCTCTTCACCGAGCGCCGCCCGGCAGGGAGCTTCGAGTTTCGCTGGAACGCGGCCGGGATCCCCGACGGGCGGTACGGGCTCGTGCTCTCGGCGCGGAACGACCTCGGGATCGAGGTGACCGCGACCGTCGCCGTGATCGTCGACCGCACGCTGGCCGGCTTCCGCGTGGTGCCGCAGGTGTTCTCCCCGAACCGCGACGGCCGGCTCGACACGACCCGCTTCCGGTTCGTGCTCAACGGCCCCGCGCGCGTCTCGCTCGAGGTGCGCCGGCGCGGCGTCACGATCGGGCAGGTGTTCGCCGGGCAGCTGCTGCCGGGACGACAGGCGATCGAGTGGAACGGCTTCTTCCGGCGACGGGTCGGTGAGAGCGAGTACTTCGCGCTCTTGCGGTCGACGTCGTCCGTGGCGACCGTCGCGCAACGGGTCGAGTTCGCGGTCGACACGACTCCACCCCGGCTCCGCGTGCTGAACCGCTCGCTTCCCCGGTTCTCGATCAACGAGCCCGGGACGATCACGGTCGTCTTCGACGGCACGAGGACCGTCGTCTACCGCCGGTTGATCCCGGGACGGTTCACGATCCCTTCCGGCGGGCCGTTCACGAGCTTCCGCGCGACGGCACGCGACTTCTCCGGGAACGAGACGCGGCCGCTCCAGTACCGCTAGCCGGCGCGGGCGCGCTCGACCCAGGCGTCGTAGCGGCGCTCGAGCACATCCAGCAGCGTCACGAGCAGCTCGGCGCGGTCGACAGTGCGGCCGAGCTCGACGAGGAGCGAGCTCGCGTTGCCGGCGGGGAGGTGATCCGCCCCGAGGTTGACGTTGATGCCCATGCCGAGCACGACCCGTCCGTCGCGCGCCTCGGCGAGGATCCCGGCGACCTTGCGCCCGCCGATGAGCACGTCGTTCGGGAGCTTGATGCTCGCGCTGAGCCCGGTCGTCGCCTCGATCGCGGCGACGCACGCCTCCGCGGCAACCACGGTCAGCTCGGGCAGTCTCGCCGGGTCGACCGTGGGCGTGAGGACTACGGAGCAGAGGATGCTCGCCCGCGGAGGCGAGATCCAGCTGCGCCCCAGGCGGCCGCGGCCCTCCGTTTGCTCCTCGGCGACGGCGACGGCGCCCTCCGCGCGCTCGGGGCCCAGGAGGCGCTGCGTCGAAGGAGTCGACTCCAGGTAGGTGTAGTCGTGTCCGAACCGGCCACGGAGGCGCGGAACGACCACGTCGCGGGTGAGCGAGTCCACGGCACTACACTAGGGCCCGCTTTGAGCGCATCGCCTGTCAGGGCTCCCCTCGACCGCGCCGAGATCGAATCGATCCTGCCGCACCGGGAGCCGTTCCTCTTCCTCGACGAGGTCGTCGAGCTCGAGCCCGGCTCGCACGTCGTTGCGCGCAAGCATGTGCGGCCGGACGAGTGGTACCTCACGGGCCACTTCCCAGGGCGGCCGATCATGCCCGGCGTACTGATCGTCGAGGCCATGGCCCAGGCGGGCGCGGTGGCCGTCCTCTCCGAGGACGAGAATCGGGGGCGTCTGGCGCTGTTCGCGGGCATCGACGACGTCCGCTTCAAGCGCATCGTGGAGCCCGGCGACGAGCTCGAGCTCCGGTGCGAGCTCGAGCGGGTTCGTGGACCCGTCGGAAAGGGGAAGGCGACGGCGCACGTCGGCGGCGAGCTGGCCGCGCGCGGCACGCTGACCTTCGCGGTGGAACGTGCTCGGTAGTGCGACTACGAACGGGCGGGTCTCGATCACCGGGATCGGCAGCTACGCGCCGGAGCGCGTCATGAAGAACGACGAGCTCGCCCGGATCGTCGACACGTCCGACGAGTGGATCGTCGAGCGCACCGGAATCCGCGAGCGGCGCGTCGCGGCGCCCGAAGAGGCGCTGTCCGACCTCGCCCTGCCGGCTGCCACTGCCGCCCTCGCGCAGGCGCAGGTGAATCCCGCCTCGCTCGACCTCGTCATCGTCGCCACGGTCACGCCGGACATGCTCTTCCCGTCCACCGGCGCGATCCTCGCCGACACGCTCGGCGCCAGGGACGCTGCCGCCTACGACCTCTCCGCCGGCTGCACCGGCTTCGTCTACGCCCTCGCCCAGGCGCACGGCATGGTCGCCGCCGGCCTCGTCGAGCGGGCGCTCGTCGTCGGTGGAGACGTTCTCTCGAAGATCGTCGACTGGGAGGACCGCAGCACCTGCGTGCTCTTCGGCGACGGCGCCGGCGCGGTCGTGCTCGAACGGGTCGATGAGGGAGGCTTCCTCGGGTTCGAGCTGGGAGCCGACGGCTCGGGCGGGCCGCAGCTCTACATGCCCGCGGGTGGCTCCCGGGCCCCGGCGAGCGCGGAGACCGTCTCCGGGCGCCAGCACTACGCGAAGATGAACGGCCGCGAGGTCTTCAAGTTCGCGACCCGCGTGCTCGTCGACTCGGCCCAGAAGGTGCTCGACAACTCGGACGTGCCCGTGCAGGAGGTCGACGTCTACGTCCCGCACCAGGCGAACGTCCGCATCATCGACCATGCTCGGAAGAAGCTGGGCATTCCAGAGGAAAGGACCGTCGTGAACGTCGACCGCTACGGCAACACGTCGTCAGGCTCGATCCCGCTCGCGCTGGCCGACGCCGAGGCCGACGGACGGCTGCGCGCGGGTGAGCTCGTGCTGATGACCGGCATGGGCGCAGGCCTGACCTGGGGCTCGGCCTTGATCGAATGGACCGCAAACGGAAAGCTTGTGAATTGACCGCAATCCGGTGCCAGACTTCAGTCTGGCTCCGGCGTGCATTTCAACGAGAGAAAGAAGTGAAGTAATGGGAGGAAAGGTCGCTTTTTGCTTCCCGGGGCAGGGCTCGCTCGAGGTCGGCATGGGCCGCGAGATCGCGGAGGCGGTGCCCGATGCGATGCAGGTGCTGCGCGAGGGCAGCGAAGCTTCAGGCCTCGACCTCGTCCGGCTCTGCTTCGAGGCTCCGCTCGACGAGCTCGTCCGCACCGACGTGCAACAGCCCGCCCTCGTGGCGACGAGCCTCGCCGTGCTGGCCGCTTTGCGCGCCCAGGGCCTGCAACCGGACTACGTCATCGGCCACTCGGTCGGCGAGTTCACGGCTCTCGCCGCGACGAGCTCCGTCGAGACGGCCGAGTCGATCTCGCTCGTGCGCGAGCGCGGCCTCGCGATGGATGAGGCCGCCCGCGAGAGCGACGGGTCGATGGCGGCGGTACTCGGTCTCGACGACGCGATCGTCGAGCAGCTGTGCGCCGCCATCGCGGGTGTGTGGCCCGCGAACTACAACTGTCCCGGCCAGATCGTCGTCTCGGGCAAGCAGGAGGCCGTCGAGGAGTTGTGCGCGAAGGCGGAGGAGCTCGGCGCACGGCGCACGGTGAAGCTGAAGGTCTCGGGCGCCTTCCACAGCCCGCTGGTGGCTCGGGCCGCCGAGCGGCTGCGCCCTGCCCTCGAGCGCGTTCGCTTCCGCGACCCGGTGGCGCCGTTCATGTCGACGGTGACTGCGAAGATCGAGCCGGCGCAGCGCATGGCGTCGCTGCTCGTTGAGCAGGTCACGGCTCCGGTGAAGTTCACGCAGGCGGCGCGCGGCTTGATCGGAGAGGGCGTGAAGATCTTCGTCGAGGTCGGCCCGGGCAACGTGCTAGCCGGGCTCGTCAAGCGCATCGACCGCAGCGTCAAGGCTGTCTCGGTCAACAACCTCGCCGGGCTCAAGAAGGTCGAGGAGACCATCTCAACTGCCTGAGTTCTGCTCTCTCGAGGGGAAGACGGCACTCGTCACGGGCGGCTCGCGGGGAATCGGGCGTGCAATCGCGCTCGAGCTCGGGCGTGCGGGCGCGAACGTCGTCGTCGGCTTCAACTCGGGCGCTGAGGAGGCAGAGTCCTGCGCCGCGGAGATCGGCGGACGTGCCGTCCAGGCGGACGTCGCGGACCCCGAGCAGGCGAAGGCGCTCGTCGAGGAGGCCGGTAACCTGGACATCCTCGTCAACAACGCGGGGCTGACGCGCGACGGCGTGCTCGCCCGGATGAGCGACGATGACTGGCGCTCCGTGATCGAGACGAACCTGAGCGGCGCCTTCTACACGTGTCGTGCGGCGAGCAAGGGGATGATGAAGCGCCGCGGTGGCTCGATAGTGAACGTCTCGAGCATCGTCGGGATACGCGGCAACTGGGGCCAGACGAACTACGGCGCGTCGAAGGCGGGGATCATCGGCTTCACGAAGTCGCTCGCGCGTGAGCTCGGCTCGCGCGGCGTGCGGGCGAACGTCGTCGCGCCGGGCTATGTGAACACGCGGCTGACCGACGTTCTGCCGGACGAGGCCAAGCAGGCGATGCTCGCGAACACGCCTCTCGGCAGGCTCGGCGATCCCGAGGACGTGGCCGGAGCGGTACGGTTCCTCTGCTCCGAAGAGGCCGCGTTCATCACGGGCGAGGTGCTGCTAGTCGACGGAGGGCTGGGAATGTGAACGCTTTCTCGCAGAACGGACGGAGACGGGTGGTCGTCACCGGGCTCGGCGCCGTGACGCCGCTTGGAAACGACGTCGAGACGACGTGGTCCAACCTCGTCGCCGGCAAGTCGGGAGCGGCGGTGATCGAGCAGTGGGACGCCAGTGAGTACCCGGTCAACTTCGCGTGCGAGCTGAAGGACTTCCAACCGGCCGATTGGCTCGAGCACAAGCAGGCCAGGCGCATGGACCGCTTCGCGCAGATGATCGTCGCGGCCGCCAGGCAGGCGGAGAAGGACTCGGGCCTCGACGTCGCCGCCGAGGCGGAGCGGATCGGCGGGTCGATCGCGACCGGCATCGGCGGTCTCCGGGCCTTCCAGGACTGTTACGACCAGCTGCTCGCCCGCGGCCCCGACCGGGTGAACCCGTTCTCGATCCCGCAGATCATCCCGAACATGGGTGCGGCCTGGGTGTCGATGGAGCTCGGCACACGCGGCCCGCTCTCGTCGCAGTGCACGGCCTGTGCGGCCTCGAACATGGCGATCGGCGACGCGGCGGACATGATTCGCCTCGGTCGGGCCGACGTCGTGTTCGCGGGCGGCACGGAAGCCGGAGTCACGCCCATCGGCATCGCCGGCTTCAGCGCGATGCGTGCGCTCTCGAGGCGCAACGAGGCGCCCGAGAAGGCGAGCCGCCCCTTCGACGCGGCCCGCGACGGGTTCGTGATGGGCGAGGCCGGCGGCGTGATCGTCCTCGAGGAGCTCGAGCACGCTCGTGCCCGCGGTGCGAAGGTCTACGCAGAGTTGCTCGGCTACGGCCTGTCCTCCGACGCGAAGCACGTGACGGAGCCAGATCCAAGCGGCGAGAACCCCGCGCGCGCGATGGAGATGGCGTTCGCCGACGCCGGCATCTCCCCCGAGGACGTCGACTACATCAATGCGCACGGCACCTCGACGCCGCTCGGGGATGCCAGCGAGACGAAGGTCATCAAGCGGGCCCTCGGCGAGGAAAAGGCCCTGCGCACGCCGGTGTCGTCGACGAAGGGCGCGACGGGGCACTGCCTCGGTGCCGCGGGCGCGGTCGAGGCGATCTTCATCATCCTCGCCGTCGACCGGGACACGCTGCCGCCGACGATCAACTACGAGACCGAGGATCCCGCCTGCGATCTCGACTACATCCCGAACGAGTCGCGCGAGGCCGAGGTGCGGGTCGCGGTCTCGAACTCATTCGGCTTCGGCGGGCACAACGCGTGCATCGTGGTTCGAGAGCTCGACGAGTAGCACCACTTTGTGCGCTGGGGGAACCTCCCGGTTCCCCCAGACCCCCTCCACGGCCCGCTTCGCGGGCATCGCTCCGCGCGCGATCTCGACGAGTCGTAACGGCGGACTCCAGCTTGCGCCCTGGGGGAACCTCCCGGTTCCCCCAGACCCCCTCCACGGTCCGCTTCGCGGACATCGCTCCGCGCGCGATCTGGTGCCGACGGTCCCTTACGTAAGGTCTACGCCCAATGAGTGCTACGCGATGGGCCACCTTCGACTGTTACGGCACGCTGATCGACTGGAACGCGGGCATCCGCGGCGAGCTCGAGCGCCTGTTCGGTCCCGAGGAGGCGCCGCGGCTCTTCGAGCGCTATCACGAGCTCGAGCCAGAGCTCGAGTCCGGGGGCTACAGGAGCTACCGCGAGGTGCTGACGCTCGCGCTCGAGCGGCTGCTGAGCGAGGAAGGCCTCCAGCCGCCCGAAGGGGAGACCGACGCCCTCGCACGCTCGCTTCCGAGCTGGGAGCCGTTTCCCGAGGTCCCGGACGCGCTCGCCGAGCTGCGGCGCCGCGGCTGGAGCATCGCCGTGCTCTCGAACACGGACCGCGACCTGATCCTCGCCTCCGAGCGCCGCATCGGCGTCCCGTTCGATCTCGCGATCGTCGCCGAGGACGTGCAGTCGTACAAGCCGGCGCACGGCCACTGGGAGCGTTTCCTCGAGGTCACGACCGCCGACCGCGGAGGGCACGTGCACGTGGCCGCGAGCCTCTTCCACGACATCGCGCCTGCGAAAGAGCTGGGCCTGACCTCGGTCTGGGTCAACCGGCTCGGTGAGCAGGCGGATCCGGAGCCCACTCGCGAGCTGCCCGATCTGACCGAGCTGCCCGACACGCTCGACGAGCTCGCGCCGGCATGAGCGTCGCTCTTCGTCAAGCAACTCGCGAGGACGCCGCCGCCGCGGCCGAGGTGCTGAACGAGCACTCGCGCCGCCTGTACGGGACGGACGACGTGACCACGGGCCAGCTCGCGGAGGACTGGCAGGCTCCGGAGATCGAGTTCCCGGACGACGTCTTCCTCGCGGAGGCGAACGGCGCCGTCGTCGGCTACGCAGATGTGTTTGCACACGGCGATGCGGCGTGGCTGGACGTCCGCGGCACGGACGAGGTCGCGTACGACCCGCTGCTCGCGGCCATCGCCGAGCGCGCGGCGGCGAAAGAGAAGGAGCACATTCGCGGCTGGGCGCCCGACGGTGACCGCGAATTGCAGGACGCCTACGAGCGGGCGGGCTTTCGGCCGTTCCGGCACTCGTTTCGCATGGAGGTCGATCTTGCAGACGAGGTGCCCGAGCCGTCCTGGCCCGAAGGGCATGCGGTTCGCGGCTTCCGGGAGGGCGAGGAGCGGCGCGTGCACCGGGCCCAGATGGACTCCTTCGCAGACACCTGGGGCTTCACCGAGTTCGGGTTCGAGACCTGGGCGCACTGGAGCATGGGCGAGCTGTTCCAGCCCGAGCACTGGTTCGTCGTCGAGAGTGGTGACGACATCGCGGCGATCGCGCTCTGCCGCGTGCCCCAGACCGAGCCCGAGCTCGGCTGGGTGGACATCCTCGGCGTCGTTCCCGCCTATCGCCGGCGCGGCCTGGCGATCGCGCTCCTCCAGCACGTCTTCCGGCACTTCGCCGCCCTCGGCCTCGGCCGTGTCGGGCTCAGCGTCGACGCGGAGAACCCCACGGGTGCGGTACGGCTCTACGAACGGGCCGGCATGAGCGTCGCCAGGAAATACGTCCGCTACGAACTAGTTCAGGGATAATCGTTCGCCGTGGCCGAGCGGATCGACGTCTCGATCGAGCATCGCAATCTGCCTGAACCCAGTCGGAACGAGAAGCCGCACCCGAACACCTGCCCGCAGTGCGACTCGCATTACCGCGACGACGAGCTCGCGCGCAACCTGCACGTCTGCCCGCACTGCGGTCACCACTTCCCGCTTCAGGCCCGGGAGCGCATCGCGCAGCTCGCCGACCGGGGGAGCTTTGTCGAAGAGGCTGCCGACCTGCGCTCGGAGGATCCGCTCGTCTTCTTCGATCTGCGGGCGTATCCGGAGCGGCTCGTCGAGGCGGAGCTGTCCACAGGCCTCGGCGACGCGATGGTGATCGGCCCGGCCACGATCTCCGGCCGCGCCTGCGAGCTCGCGGTTATGGACTTCTCGTTCATGGGCGGCTCGATGGGGAGCGTCGTCGGCGAGAAGCTGACGCGGGCGTGCGAGAGCGCGGCCGAGCGCGGGGTGCCGCTCGTGACGGTCACGGCGTCAGGCGGCGCCCGCATGCAGGAGGGAATCCTCTCGCTGATGCAGCTGCCGAAGACCGTCTGCGCCGTCGAGGACCTGCGCGACGCGCGCTGCGGGTTCATCAGCGTCATGACGCATCCGACGACCGCCGGCGTGCTCGCGAGCTTCGCCAGCCTGGGCGACGTCGTGGTCGCCGAGCCGGGCGCGCTGCTCGCCTTCACCGGCCCACGAGTCGTCCAGCAGACGACGCGGGAGAAGCTGCCCGACGA
>JBKPFP010000297.1:0-5770 GCA_046744435.1 Actinomycetota bacterium
CGCTCCATGCGATCACGGGGCTCGTCCCCGCGTATTCGGGGCTCGTTCGTTTGGACGGCCGGGTGATCCTGGGTCAGGTGCCCGAGCGGATCGCGCAGTCCGGCGTTTCGCTCGTGCCCGAGGGCAGGCGGATCTTCGCCGACTTCACGGTCGAGGAGAACCTGCGGCTCGGGCTCGCCGCGCGGCGCGGCCGCAACGGCCAAGCGGCGCTCTCGGAGGCGTACGAGCTCTTTCCGATGCTGCGGGACTTCCGCCGGCGATCGGCGGGCCTGCTCTCCGGCGGACAGCAGCAACAGCTGGCGATCGGGCGGGCCCTCGTCGCGCGACCACGCCTGCTGCTTCTCGACGAGCCGTCGCTCGGGCTCGGCCCGACACTCGTCGAGAGCGTCTTCGACGCACTCGGGCGGATCCGCGAGCGGGGGGTGACGATCCTGCTCGTCGAGCAGCGCGCCCAGCGGACCGTGGCGCTCGCCGACCGGACCTACGTGCTGACGAACGGCGAGCGGCGCATGACGCTCGGTCCGGCCGACGCGGAGGACACCGACAAGCTCGTGGCGGCGTACCTCGGCGGATGACGACCGGCCTGATCGCAGCGCTCGACGCGCAGACCGTCGTCGATTCGTTCGGGCTCGGCGCGGTCTACGCGCTGATGGCGGTCGGGATCGGCCTCGTCTTCGGCGTCCTCCGCCTTATCAACTTCGCGTACGGGCAGCTCGTGATGGTCGGGGCCTACACGCTCGCGTTCACAGCCGCCTGGCCGGTGCCGCTGAGCATCGGCGCGTGCTTCGTCGTCGTCGTCGCACTTTCGCTCCTGATGGATCGGCTCGTCTTCCGTCCGCTCCGCGGAGAGTCGCCCGCGGTCATGCTCGTGACGACGTTCGCGATCGCCTTCGTGCTACAGGCGGTCGCCCTGCTCGTGGACATCCGCGACGACACGATCGGCGAGATCGCCTCGTCGATCGCCTCGTTCAACCAGGCGATCACGGTCGCCGGCGTCGACGTTCGCAAGATCACGATCGCTGCCGTCGTGATCGCCGTCGTCGTCCTGGGGCTGCTCGCGCTCCTGCTGACGCGGACGACGATCGGCCTGCACATGCGGGCCGCGGCGAACGACTTCGGCACCGCACGGTTGCTCGGCGTGAACGCCGACCGTGTGATCGGGTTCGCGGTTCTGCTCTCCGGCCTGCTCGCGGCGACGGTCGCGGTCATCCTCACCGTCCAGAACCCCTTCGTCGGCCCCGACTTCGCCCTCCGCGAAACGATCGTCGTGCTCGTCGGCGTCGTCGTCGGCGGGATCGACCGCTTGTGGACGGCGACGCTCGGCGGCTTTGCGATCGGCTTCGCCACGGGCCTGATCAATGGCGTGCTCCCGACCGACAAGACGGTCTACCTGCCTTCGGCCGTCTTCGCCCTCGTCATCCTCGTCCTCCTGCTCCGGCCGTCCGGCCTCTTCGCCTGGGGGCGCAGCGCCACGGTGGAGCGCGTGTGAGGAACAGGCTCGACACGCTCGTGCAGGTGTTCGTCCCGTCGGCGCTCGTCGTGGCAGTCGGGATCGGCTCGACCTTCGTCAGCGCCGCGAACGAGATCTACTTCCTGGACGCGCTCGTCTCCGTCGCGATCGTCGTCGCGATCTACGTCTTCATCGGCAACTCGGGCGTGCTCTCGTTCGGGCAGATCGCCTTCGTCGCCGTCGGCGCGTTCGCCGCGGGCGTGATGACGGTTCCGCTCGAGTCGAAGAGCGGCGTCCTGCCGCAGCTGTTTCCGATTCTGCGCGACCACACGATCGGCAACGCGCCCTCCCTCCTGCTCGGCGCCGCAGCCGGCGGCGTCTTCGCGTTCCTCGTCGGGTTGCCGCTGATGCGGCTGTCCGGGCTGGCGGCCGGGATCGCAACCCTTGCCGTGCTCGAGATCACGCACAACCTCCTTCGCGAGTGGACGAAGATCGGCCCCGGAGCGACCACGCTCTCTCTCGTTCCGGAGACGACCGGGTCACTGCAGGCCACCATCGGCGCGCTCGTCGCGATCGCCGTCGCCTTCGTGTACCAACGCAGTCGCTTCGGGCGCCTGCTCCGGGCGACGCGCGAGGATGCCGCCGCGGCGCGGGGCGTAGGCGTGAACGTGCACTGGGAGCGGCTGATTGCGTTCACGGTGTCTGGCGCCCTCGCCGGATTCGCAGGCGGCCTGCTCGTGCACGAGCTCGGCTCGATCACGACGGAGCAGGTCTATCTCGAGCTGACGTTCATCACGCTCGCGATGCTCGTCATCGGCGGCGTCTCGAGCCTGTGGGGAGCCGTGCTCGGCGCGCTCGCGGTGAGCGGGCTGAACTCGTTCCTGACAGAAGCAGAGCAGGGCGTCGACTTTGGGCCTACCGTCGACCTGCCCTCAGGCACGCGCCTGATCATCCTCGGCACGGTCATGGCGCTCGTACTGATCGTTCGCCCGGCCGGCCTCACAGGGGGCCGCGAGGTGCGGCTCAGGAGAGCCGACGCGCGGGCGCGCTAGGTCCTGTAGGGTCAGCTGTTCAGCTGCAGCACCTTGGCAGGGGAGGAGGAAGAAGCATGAAGAAGAGCCGTTTTGCGGCGGCGTTTTTCGTCGCCGCTTTTGGAGTGCTCGCGGTCGCCGCGGGTCCCGCAGCGGCCGGCACAGGGGGGATCGCCCCGCTACGCCCGGAGGTGGGCAAGGCGGTCGCCTTCGACATCTCGAAGCCGCTGCGCGAAATGCCGATGGTCGCCCCCGGCCGCAAGGACGCGCTGCCAGGATCGGACGCACTCGAGCGGGCCGAGCGCGTCTTCGGCACCGCCAACACCGCGAGCCACAGCCGCGACGCCGCGCTGCAGGGCCAGGCCACCCTGGCACCCAGTGCGATGCCCGCGCCGCTGTTCACCTTCGAGGGCCCGAGCAGCCAGGACAACTTCAACGTCTTCGGGTTCCGGGTCAACCCGCCGGACCCGGACGGCGACGTCGGTCAGCACCACTACGTCGCGATGGTCAACTTGACGTTCGCCATCTATACGAAGACGGGCGGGCTGCTGTACGGGCCGGCCGACATCGGATCGCTCTGGCAGGGCTTCCCGCTCGAGGACTGCACGGACCCGAGCGGCGACCCGATCGTCCTTTACGACGAGATCTCGAACCGCTGGATCATGACCCAGTTCACGACCCGGGGGCCCGAGTTCTTCAACTGCGTGGCGGTCTCGCGGGACAGCGACCCGCTCGGCTCCTACGCACGCTACGCGTTCTCGACCGACGACTTCTTCCCGGACTACCCGAAGTACGGGCTGATGCCCGACGGTCTCTACATCACGACCCGCGAGTTCGGGCCGACGGAGGCCGACTACCGAATCGGCTTCTACGGCATCGACCGGCACGCGCTCGTGGCAGGCCAGCCGGATCCGACGGTGGTCAAGTTCTATCTCGTCGACGGTGTCGACCCGCTCTACCTGCTCGGTGACGGGCTGCTGCCGGCCGACCTGGACGGAAAGAGGCACCCGCCGCCGGACAGCCCTGAGTACTTCGCGGGGACGATGGACGACGACTACGTCTACGGAGCACCCTTCGACGCCCTCAACTGGTTCGGGATGGACGTCGACTTCAACCATCCGGAGGACGCGTCCTTCGAGATGATCGCCCAGCTGCCGGTGGAGCCGTTCGACTCGAACTATCCGTGCGCTCCGACAAGCCGCGACTGCCTCGAGCAGCCGGGGATCGTGAATCCGGCGCAGTACCTCGACATCCTGTCGTACCGGCAGCGGCCGACGTACCGGCTCCAGTACCGCAACTTCGGCCAGTACGAGTCGCTCGTCACGAATCAGTCCGTCGAGGCGACGCCTGCCCATGCAGGAGTCCGCTGGTACGAGATCCGGAACCCGCAGGATCCGGTCATCCACCAGCAGGGCACATACGCGCCGAACGACGGCGTGCATCGCTGGATGGGCAGCGTGGCGCAGGACAAGTACGGCAACATCGCCGCGGGCTATAGCGTGGTCAACGGGACGAACGTCTTCCCAGGGATCCGCTACGCCGGTCGGCTCCCGACGGACCCGCTCGGCCAGCTCTCGCAGGGCGAGGCCGTCATGCAGGCCGGGAGCGGTGTGCAGACGACCACCAACTCGCGCTGGGGCGACTACACGGCGCTGCACGTCGACCCGAAGGACGACTGCACCTTCTACTACATCAACGAGTACTACACCCTGGCTTCGCAGATGTCGTCGCCGGCCGGGTGGCTGACACGCATCGGCGCGTTCAAGTTCCCGAACTGCCGCTGATCAAGCCAAATCTCGACCTCACGGGCCCGCTTCGGCGGGCCCGTGACGTTTCGGAACCGTGAGCCGGGGTAAGCTCCTCCACAAGGTGAAGCGAACCCTGGTTGTCGGCGGGGTCATTGCCTCACTCGCCCTCGCCGCAGCATCGCAGTCCGCGCGACCCCCGGCCGCGCTGCTCACGTTCTCCGTGACTCCGAACGGCGGGCTCTGCCTGTCGCAGCCGAACGGCACGCGACGCGTCCGCCTGACGGGGAAGCTCAACGACCGAGGTGCGGCGTGGACGCGGGACGGGCGGTTCGTCGCCTTCGTGCGCACGATCGGCGCGGAGTCCCGGATCGTGATCGCAAACTCGCGCGGACGCATCGTGCGCCGCTTCAACCCGGCGGCCGGCGTTGCCGACCCGACGTGGGCGCCCGACGGACAGCGCCTGGCCTACTCGGCCGGAGGCCTGGCGGCGTCGAGAATCGTGATCGCGGGCCGCGACGGGCGGGTGCTGTCGACGCTCCCGACCGGAAGGAGTGCTGCGACCACGCCGGCCTGGTCGCCAAACGGCCGCGAGATCGCCTACACCGACCGGCTCGAGCTCGACCAGCAGCGCTCGATGATCCGGATCTTCGCGATGAGTGTCGACGGGACGGCGAAGCGCCTCGTCGCCGGCCTGGCGTCCGACCCCGCGTGGGCGCCGGACGGCTCGAAGCTCGCCTACGTCGCATACGAATCGCGCTTCGCGGAGGCCGGGCACGTCGCCGTCGTCAACGCGAACGGGTCCGCCCCGCACCGCATCAGCACGTCGACCGAAGCCGAGTCCGCGCCGTCCTGGTCGCCGCGTGGGCGGCTGATCGCCTTCACGCGCGGCGGCGCGGTCGTCACCGTGCGGCCCGACGGCACCGGCGAGCAGGCGGTGCTTCGGGGTCGCGGCGCCGTCGACCCGGCCTGGCGGCCGCCTGTCGCGCTGCCGAAGGTACGGCGCGCCGCCTGCTAGGAGTAGCGCTCGACGAACCCGAGCACGCGCGCCCAGGCGTCCTCTGAAGCCTCGGTGAACTCCTCCTGCTTGCGGTCGAAGAAACTGTGCGGCGCGCCCTCGTACGTGACGAGCTCGTGCTCGACGCCCGCGGCTTCGAGCGCCTGCTCGAACTCGGCGACGTCGTCCGCGCTGATCCCCTGGTCGGCGCCGCCCATGAGGCCGAGGATCGGCGCCTCGAGGTCGGCTGCCCGCTGCGCCGGGCCCGGTGAGCCGTCGTGCCCAGGGCCGGGGCGCCCGTAGAAGCCGACCGCGCCCGCGAGCCCGTGCCCGCCCGCTGCGGAGAGCCATGATTGCCGGCCGCCGAAGCAGAAGCCGACCGTGAAGATCGCGCCGGGCGAGCCGCCCGCAGGTGAGCGCAGCCACTCGACCGCGGCCGCGACGTCGGCCTGGATTCCCTCCGGCGTCGTCTGGTCGACGTGCACGCGGTACTCGAAGCCCTCGTCGCGCTTGCCGACGCCCGCCGTGCGGCCGAAGTAGTCGATTG
>JBKPFP010000259.1:0-14592 GCA_046744435.1 Actinomycetota bacterium
GCGACCCAGATGCTCGGCGAGACGGACGAGGTCATCACCGCGAAGGGTGCGACCGAAGACCTCTCCGGCGAGCTCGGCCAGGCGACCGGAACCGGTTACTTCGACCAAAGTGTTGTCGCGCGAGTCGACGCCACGCTCGCCGACACGAACCTTGCCGACGGCGTCACCGGGGTGATCCAGGAGGTCGTTGCGGTGCAGGCCGTCGAACAGCGCCAGACAGAGCCGACAGTCTCGCTCTTCGCACCCGACCCAGCGCGCGCGAAGGGCTTCGCGCCGATCCGCCGTGTCGGCGGTGGAGAGGTCTTGCTCAGCGACCTCGGCCGAGGCGAGGTCTACCTGAACGAGAAGGCCGCGGACGAGCTGCGCGTCTCCGCCGGCGGGCGCGTGCTCGTCTACCCGGGAGGCAAGCCCTGGCCGGCGCGCGTGCGCGAGGTCGTCAACTTCGACGGGGCCGCCACGGCGGACTCGGCACTGCTCCTCCCGCTGGGGAGGGCGCAGGAGCTCTACGGCAAGGAGGGCCTCATCAAGGGCGTCCTGGTCTCGAACCGCGGCCGCGGCGACGACGGCGTCGGGCTCTCCGTCGCGGTGAAAAAGAAGCTGAACCCGGTCGTCGGGCCGCTAGGGCTCGAGACCGCGACGCTGAAGGAAGACGCGATCGCGGACGCGGACGAGCAGGGCAACGCCTTCATGGCGTTCTTCACGACGTTCGGATCGTTCTCGATCGCCGCCGGCATCCTCCTCATCTTCCTGATCTTCGTCATGCTGGCTGCCGAGCGGCGAGGTGAGCTCGGCATCGCCAGGGCGATCGGCACGCGGCGCGGGCACCTCGTGCAGATGTTCGTCTTCGAAGGCATCGCTTACGACCTCGTGGCGGCGCTCGTCGGCGCACTCCTCGGAGCGCTCGTGGCGTTCGGGATGGTGATCGTCATGGCAGGCGCCTTCGGGGCCGCAGACGAAGACGCCGGATTGCAGATCGAGTACGCCGTCTCGCTGCAGAGTCTCTTCGTCGCCTTCGCGATCGGCGTCCTGCTCACGCTCGTCGTCGTCGCCTTCTCGGCGTGGCGCGTGAGTGTGATGACGATCTCCACGGCGATCCGCAACCTGCCCGAGCCTCCCGTTCACAGGCGCCGACGGCGCTGGATTCTCGCCCTGGTCGGGCTTCTGCTCGGAGCTCTATTCACCGCCGGCGGTTCGGCCAGCGACTCTGCGACCTCGGTCATGCTCGGCGTCTCCCTGGTGCTGGTCAGCCTAGTGCCGATTCTGCGGCTGCTGGGGCTGGTCGAGCGGCTCGCCTACACGAGCTGCGGGCTCGTGATGGCGGTCGTGCTCTTGCTCCCGTGGGCCCTCTGGGAGGACGTGTTCGGCACGATGTCGATGGACTTCTCGACCTGGATCGTCTCCGGGCTGATGACGGTGATCGGCGCCGTCTGGGTCCTGGTTTTCAACGCCGACCTGATCATGCGCGCCTCGAACGTCGTCCTTCGTCGCGGTGGCTCGCTCGCTCCAGTCGTGCGTATGGCGATGACGTATCCGCTGCGCGCGCGCTTCCGGACCGGTGCGACGCTGGCGATGTTCACGCTCGTCGTGTTCACGCTCGTCACGGGCGTGTCCGCGTCGGGCTCCTTCCAGGCTGCGTTCGACGACGTGGAGGGCTTCGGCGGCGGATTCCAGGTCCGGGCCGGGACCTCGGCCGCGGCGCCAATCAAGGATATGCGGGCGGCCCTGCGGCAGGCACGGGGCGTGCGTGCCGCGGACTTCTCCGTCATTGGGAGTCAGTCGCTGATCTCGGTCAAGGCTCGACAGATCGAGACTCCCCGGCCGGCCGAGAGCTACATGGCCCGCGGTCTCGACCGCTCGTTCCTCGAGCACACGACGTTCGGGCTCGGAGCGACCGCTCGCGGCTATCGCTCGTCGCGGGAGGTCTGGAACGCGCTGTCGATGCGGCCCGGCCTGGCGGTGGTCGACGCGACCGTTGCGCCGCGCCGCGACAACTGGAACTTCGCCGTCCTGCCGGACTTCCAGCTCAGCGGCTTCTACTTCGAGGACGCGACGTTCGACCCGATCCCGATCGTGACGACCGATCCGCAGACCGGCAGGAAGCTGCGCCTGACCGTGATCGGCATCCTGAAGGACTCGGGGCCGCTCGAGATGGCCGGCATCTCGACGTCGCAGACGACGCTCGAGCGGGCGTTCCCCGGCCGCGTGGATCCCACCATCCACTACTTTCGCCTCGCGCCTGGCATCGACGCGAAGCAGGCCGCTGCTCAGCTCGAGTCGGCCTTCCTCGCCAACGGGATGGAGGCGGAGTCGATCGCGCAGGTCGTGAAAGACACGGTTGCAGCCAACCGTACGTTCAACCGCTTGATCGAGGGCTTCATGGCGCTGGGCCTGATCGTCGGTGTCGCGGCCCTCGGCGTGATCAGCGCCAGGTCGGTCGTGGAGCGGCGCCAGCAGATCGGCGTCCTGCGAGCCGTCGGCTTCCGGCGGTGGATGGTGCAGGCCACGTTCCTGCTCGAGTCGTCGTTCATCGCGCTGACGTCGATCGTCGCGGGGACGGCGCTCGGACTCGTCCTCGCCTACAACATCGTCCTCGACACTCGCGACCAGCCGAGCTGGGAGAACCTGAGTCTCGTCGTCCCTTGGGGCAACCTGGCCCTGATCTTCCTGGTCGTCTACCTGGTGTCGATGGCCGCAACGTTCGTGCCCGCCCTGCGGGCATCGCGGATCAGGCCCGCCGAGGCGCTGCGGTACCAATAGCGCGGGTTTCATTGCGGGGTTTCCGCAGGATCTGTTCCGGTGCGCCCCCGATGATTCGCAACTCGCTCGCGGGCAGGCTGTGGCTCATGAGGGCGACCTATGCCGTGAACTGGCAGGAACAACCCGGCGTGACTAGTGTGGGCAAGCTCGAGCTGCGACCCCACAGCCTCGTCCTCGAGGGCCTGGGCAACGGCACGCCCAGGACCTTCGAGATCTCGTATCGCGACATCGCGGCAGCCCGCATCGCGCGCCTCCCCGCGGACCGGCTCGGCGGACGGCCGACGCTCATCATCGACCGGCGCGGTGATTCTCCCGTTCTCGTCGCGGGCGTCGCTCAGTCTGTCATCGTCTCCGAGTTGGCCGAGCACCTGGCCGCGGTCCATCTCGGAGAGGAGCCTCGCGTGAGCCGCGCAGTGGTCGTCATTCCGCTCAAGCCGGAGGTCCAGGACCGCGTCCAGTCGCTCGTGCGGAGCGGGCCCCCGTTCGATCCGCAGGAGGCCGGTCTCGAGGGGCATCACGTCTTTCTCAGCAAACACGAGGCTGTCTTCACCTTCGAGGGCAGGACGCCGGAAGCAACCGAGCGCCTCGTCCAGGACGCAAACGTTTGGATCGCCGCTTCGGCCTGGGCCGAGATCGTTGCGGGGCCTCCGCGCGTTGCCGAAGACGTCTACGACTGGGTGCGCCTTGATCCCCCTGAGAATGTCTCGTACGCACCCACACCAGGGCCGGGCGACAGCGACGGCGGCGATCTCTTCCAGCCCCACGGCGACTGAGTCAGCGCAGGAAGCGCGCGGAAGCGACGCTTACCCGCCGTGCGAGCGGTCGCGATCCGGGTCGCTCCACATCCCAACCCGGCGGGAACCCGCATGTAGACAGCGGACGACCCGCAGGCTCTAGAGCTCGAGAAGTCCGCTCACGGCCGAGGCGATGACGAGCTCCTCGCGAGCCGGCACGACCTCGACTTCGAAGTCGCCGAGAAACCGCAGCCGCCCCGAGATCGCTTCCCGCACGTCGGCGCGGTTTTCGCCGACGCCGCCCGAGAAGGCGACCACGTCCAAGCCGCTCATCGCGGTGGCCATCTGGGCTACCGCACCTGCGATCCGGTAGGTGTAAACGCCGAAGCCGAGCGGCTTGTCGAGCCCACCTAGCGCCTCGAGGCCGGACTCGCGCTCGAGTGCCTGGTCGAGCTCGTCCACACTAAGCCCTTGCTCACGGAGCACGTAGATCAGCGCGCCGGGGTCGACCGAGCCCGAGCGCGTCGCCATCGGCACGCCCTCGAGCGGGCTGAACCCCATCGTGGTGTCGATCGAGCGTCCACTCATGACGGCCGTGACCGAGCAACCGCCGCCGAGGTGGCAGACGACGAGTCGTTCCGCATCGACTTGCTCGGCGACCGACTGCACCGCGAGCCCGTGGAAGCCGTAGCGGCGGACGCCCCAGTCCTCCCGCCAGCGGCGCGGAATCGCGTATGTCGCGGCTTCCTCGGGAAGCGAGGCGTGAAACGCGGTGTCGAAGACGGCGATGTGCGGGACGTGGGGCAGAGCGGCTCGGGCTTCGCGGATCGCACGCAGCGCCGGCTCGTTGTGGAGCGGCGCCAGCGGTACGAGCTGCTCGATTGCGTGGAGGACGGCCTCGTCGATCACCGCTGGCTCCCGGAACCGCGAGCCGCCGTGGACCACTCGATGCCCGACGGCCTGCGCCGGCACATAAGAGTCGACCAGGCGAGCCTTGTCGCCCTCAACGAGGTGAAGCTTCAGGCTCGTCGACCCAGCGTTGACGGTGAGGATCGAAGGCAAAGTGCTAAAGGCGCCGACTCTGCGGCGCCGACCAGAGGAGGCCGTTCCGGCTTGGCCGACGCGGCCGGTCACGACCGGCTTGGAGACACACCACTCGCGGCCTTCTCTTCCAGTTGCCTCTCAGTACGGCCAGGACCAGTCGCGCACGGCGGGGTCGTCGTCGCCGTGCTCGCGGGTGTAGGCGCGGCAGCGCAGCCGCTCGTCGATCATCTCCTGGCGGAGACCGGCCGCTTTCTCTCTGAGGCCCGGCACGCGGTCGATGACGTCGATCACGAGGTGAAAGCGGTCGAGGTCGTTGAGCATGACCATGTCGAAGGGCGTCGTCGTCGTCCCTTCCTCCTTGGAGCCGCGCACGTGCAAGTTGCGGTGGTTCGCGCGTCGATAGGTGAGCCGGTGGATCAGCCACGGATAACCGTGGTAGGCGAAGACGACCGGCTGGCTCGTCGTGAAGAGCGAGTCGAACTCGCCGTCGGTCAGGCCGTGCGGATGCTCGCTCTCAGGCTGGAGTCGCATCAGGTCGACGACGTTGACGACCCGCACCTTGAGCTCCGGCAGGTGCTCGCGGAGAAGAGCGGTAGCGGCGAGCGTCTCGAGCGTGGGCACGTCGCCGGCGCAGGCCATGACGACGTCCGGTTCTCCACCTCCGTCGTTCGACGCCCACTTCCACACGCCGATCCCGCGCGTGCAGTGGAGGATCGCGTCCTCCATCGCGAGGTAGTCGAGCGCGGGCTGCTTACCGGCGACGATCACGTTCACGTAGCTCCGGCTTCGGAGGCAGTGGTCGGCGACCGAGAGCAGCGTGTTCGCGTCCGGCGGAAGGTAGACGCGAATGATCTCCGCCTTCTTGTTGGCCACGTGGTCGATGAAGCCCGGGTCCTGGTGCGAGAAGCCGTTGTGATCCTGTCGCCAGACGTGCGACGTGAGCAAGTAGTTGAGGGAGGCGATCGGGCGGCGCCACGGGATCTGGCGCGTGACCTTCAGCCACTTCGCGTGCTGGTTGAACATCGAGTCGACGATGTGGATGAAAGCCTCGTAGCAGTTGAAGAGGCCGTGCCGGCCGGTCAGCAGGTAGCCCTCGAGCCAGCCTTGGCAGAGGTGCTCGGACAGCATCTCCAGTACGCGGCCGTCGGGTGCGAGCCCTTCATCGGTGGGAGCCGACTCGGCGTTCCACGCGCGCGCCGTGACCTCGAAGACTGCGCCGAGGCGGTTCGACTCGGTCTCGTCCGGGCCGAACAGGAGGAAGTTGTCGCGGTTTCGCGCGATGACGTCTTTGAGGAAAGTGCCGAGCACCCGCGTCGCCTCGCTCCGCGTCGTCCCCGGCGCAGGCACGTCGACCGCGTAGCGGCGAAAGTCCGGCAGCACGAGGTCACGAAGAAGCACGCCGCCGTTCGCGATCGGGTTGGCGCTCATCCTTCGCTCGCCGCGCGGAGGCAGCGCTGCGAGCTCGGGCATGAGCCGTCCCTCGTCGTCGAAGAGCTCCTCGGGCCCGTAGCTCCGCATCCACTCCTCGAGCAGTCGCAGGTGCTCGGGGTTGTTGCGAACGTCCGTCACCGGCACCTGATGGGAGCGCCAGGTGCCCTCGACCGGCAGGCCGTCCACCTCCTTTGGCCCGGTCCACCCCTTCGGCGTGCGCAAGACGATCATTGGCCAGCGGGGCCGGCCGACGCTCTCGCCGGTGCGAGCAGTCTCCTGGATGTGCTCGATCTCGTCGAGCGCCTCGTCGAGCGCGGCCGCCAGGCGCTGATGCACCGCTGCCGGCTCCTCATCGTCGAAGCCGCCGGTCACGAGGAGCGGTCGATATCCGTACCCGTCGAAGAGCGACACGAGCTCCGCTTCGGGGATGCGAGCGAGCACCGTCGGGTTCGCGATCTTGTAGCCGTTCAGGTGCAGGATCGGGAGGACGGCACCGTCGCGCTCGGGGTTCAGGAACTTGTTCGAGTGCCAGCTGGTTGCGAGCGGTCCCGTCTCCGCCTCACCGTCTCCGACCATGCAGGTGACAAGGAGGTCAGGGTTGTCGAACGCAGCTCCGTAGGCATGGGCGAGCGCGTAGCCGAGCTCGCCGCCTTCGTGGATCGAGCCTGGCGTCTCGGGCGCGGCATGGCTGGGGATGCCGCCCGGAAACGAGAACTGGCGGAAGAGCTCGCGCAGGCCGTCCTCGTCGAGGCTCACGTGCGGATAGAACTCGCTGTAGGCGCCCTCTAGGTAGGCATTGGCGACGACGCCCGGCCCGCCGTGGCCCGGGCCTGTGATGTAGAGCGCGTTCAGGTCGCGGGCGCGGATCGCCCGGTTCATGTGGACGTAGACGAGGTTGAGGCCCGGCGTCGTCCCGAAGTGCCCGAGTAGCCGTGGCTTCACGTGCTCGGGCCGTAGCGGCTCTCGCAGCAGCGGGTTGTCCAGCAGGTAGATCTGGCCGACGGAGAGGTAGTTCGCCGCCCGCCAGTACGCGTCGATTTGCCGGAGCTCCTGACGGTCCAGCGGAGTCGCGGTGTCGGCTCGCTCACGAGTGGTCGCCACGAGCCTTGAGCCTACGCCTTGCGGCCCTGCACGGTCGGTATAGGCTCGCCTCGATGCAGGCGTTCGACGTCGAAGGGACTCGAGAGCGGCTGCTCGCCGCGAACGGCGGCTACGAGGTCGTGCATCGCTCGCCGGGTCTCGAGGTCGGCGTCTACGTCCTCGTCGCTCCGGAGCCGGACCGGCAGCAGGCGCATGCCGACGACGAGCTCTACGTCGTCCTCGAGGGCCGTGGGACGCTGACGGTTGCGGGCAAGGAGGTTCCGGTTGAGGAGGGCAAGGCCGCGTTCGTGCCTGCGGGTACGGACCATCGCTTCACAGGTTACGAAGGGCTGAGCGTCCTCGTGATCTTCGCGCGGCGGCACGTTACGGCGGGCCCCGAGACGACGTCCGTGCCCACCTAGGCGTCGCGAACGACGAGCACCGACGAGCGCGCTGCGTGGGCGACCCGCTCGCTCACGCTGCCAACGGCGGCGAGGCCGTGCAGCCCGCGGTTTCCGACTACGAGGAGATCGGCGTCCTCGGCGGCGGCGACGAGGGCGTGGACGGGTCTGCGCTCGTCCCACTCCAGGTCGCTGATCTCGCGAAGACGGTCGACGAAGATGCCCTTCCCGCCGCGAGCGGCGATCACTCTGAGCGAGCTCGAGAACCGCTCCGCAACGGCGCGCGCGGCGGCAAGCGCGAGGAGAGACCGCTGTGAGCCGTCGATTCCGACGACGATCGAGGACGGAAACCCGTCGGCGGTGAGAGAGGGCCTGGCGAGGAGGACAGCGCACGGAGCCTCGTGTAGGAGCGTGGTCGCGCTTGTGCCGAGGAGAATCCCGGCCGTTCGACCACGGCCGTGGCTTCCGACGGCAACGAGCGTCGCCCGCTCACGGGTGATCTCTTCGAGCAGGCACTGCGTGGGATTTCCCTCGAGAACACGGGAGCCGGCGTCGGGGATGTACTCGGTGGCTCTCGCCGCCGCGTCATAAGCACCGGCCGTGATCTCGTCGAAGACGCGGGTCCCGGCCCACCCTGCATGAACAGCGATCGAGACGTCCGCGACTGTGACGAGAAGTAATCGCCCTCCTGGAGCCCGGAGACGCTCCGCCTGAGCGAGCGCCAGCAGGCTCTGCGGGGTCTCGTCGATCCCGCAGACGATCCGCTCGAACAGGGCCGGTGCCTTCTCCATGGTGCAATCCTGGCCGTTGGCCGCTCCGGCGCCATCGGGGAGCCCGCCGAGGCCTGGCGCGGGAAACCCGCAGACCGCCCGCTGCTACCAGGTCTTGGCCCGGGTGATGCGCTCGGGTCGGCGGACGCGAGCCCGCGCATCTACTGCAAGGCATCCGTCGGGCCGTGCGAGGACCGGATTCAGGTCGAGCTCGGCCAACTCGGGGAGATCCTCGCCGAGCCGAGAGAGCCTGTGCAGAAGCTCCTCGAGAGAGTCGTCGTCCGCGGCCGGTGAGCCGCGGTAGCCGGCGACGAGGCGTCCGGCCTTGCTGGAGTGGACGAGCTCGCTCGCATCTTGGTCGGTCAGGGGTGCGATGCGGAAGCCGGCCTCTCCGATGAGCTCGGCGAAGATGCCGCCCGGCCCGAACGCGACGAGCGGGCCGAAGGTCGGATCCTGGACGATCCCCGCCAGGAGCTCGGCGCCGCCCTCGATCATCGGCTGCACCAGGGCCGGCGTGCCGATTCGTTCGAGCGCCTCTCGGACGGCCTCTTCGTCGCCCAGGCCGAGGGCGATGCCACCGGTCTCGGTCTTGTGCGCACCCGCCTCCGCCGTCTTCACGACCACCGGGAAGCCGAGCTCGCGGGCCGCGGTGATCCCGTCCTCGACCGTGGCCGCGCTCCGCTCCTGTACGAATGGGATCCCATAGGCCTCGAGGATCGCCCGCAGCTCGTTCGCCGTCAGCCAGCGCTCGTCCGTCTCGACGAGGATGCGCTCGACCACGGCGCGTCCAGCCTTTGCGTCGATCCCCTCGACAGCCGACACGCTTCCCGCCGGGCGCCGCAGCCACTCCGCCCGGCCGGCGGCGAGTCCGAGCGCCCTTGCAGCGGACTCGGGATAGGGGAAGTCGGCGACCGACGAGGTGCCCTGCAGCGACGTAGGAGTGCCTTCGGCGCTCAGGATGGCGGCCAGAACCGGCTTGTCGAGGTCGCCGACCTGCTCGACCGCCCGCAGGACGGCGGCCGCGACTTCTTCTGCGCCTGCGGTCACGGGTGGCACGAAGAGCACGATGAGCGCGTCGACGAGTGGGTCGGCCAGTAGGGCCGGCACCGCCGACTCGTAGCTCTCGGCAGTCGCCGAGCCGAGCATGTCGACCGGGTTCGCCAGACTCGCCTCGGCCGGCAGGAAGTGCGCCAGGCGTTCCGTTGTCGCGGCGCTCAGCTCGGTCAGCGCGAGGCCCTCCGCGTCGCATGCATCGGCCGCGAGGATTCCGAGGCCCCCGGCGTTCGTCAGCACCGCGACGCGGCGGCCGGCGGGCAGCGGCTGCGTCGAGAGCAGGGCGGCGGCGTCGATCAGCTCTTCGAGCGTTTCGGCCCGCAGGACGCCCGCCTGCTGGAAGAGCGCGTCCACGGCCGCCTCGGAGCCGGCGAGCGCAGCGGTATGCGAGCTTGCAGCGCGCGCGCCCGAGGACGTCGTCCCGCTCTTCATGGCAAGGATCGGCTTGCGTCGCGCGACCCGGCGCGCGATTCGGCCGAAGCGGCGAGGATTGCCGAAGGACTCGAGGTAGAGCAGGATCAGGTTCGTCTCGGGGTCGTCCTCCCAGTACTCGAGGAGATCGTTCGACGAGACGTCTGCCTTGTTCCCGATCGAGACGAACGCCGACAGGCCGAGGTTGCGCGCCTTCGCCGTCTCGAGCAGGGCGAGACCGAGCGCGCCGCTCTGCGAGGAGAAACCGATCGTCCCGGGTGGGAGGGCCCGCGGCCCGAAGGTCGCATTCAGCCGCTGGGCGGCGACCGCGAGACCGAGGCAGTTCGGGCCGATCAGCCGAGCGCCGTGGCTCCGAACGAGCTCGACGAGCTTGCGCTCGCGCTCGAGCCCTTCGCGGCCTGTCTCCGCGAAGCCGGCCGAGATCACGCACAGCGCTGGAACGCCGCGGCGGAGAACCGCCTCTGCAGCAGGCAGCACGTGCGCGCCCGGCAGACAGATGACGGCGAGGTCCGGCGTCTCCGGGAGCTCGTCGACGGACGCGTAGCCCTTCACTCCGCCGACGGATTCGCCGCTGCGATTGACGGGGTAGGCGGCGCCGGTGAACTCCGCGGCCAGAACGTTGCGGAAGAGCAGGCCGCCGATCGAGTCCTTACGTGTGGATGCGCCGACGACGACGAGGCTTGAGGCCGCGAAGAAGGGCCGCAACGAGGCGACGACCGCGAGGTGGTCACGCTCGTCGACGTGGGCGAGATACTCCTCGGTCGGCTCGATGGGGAACTCGACCTCCACCGTGCCGCTTTCGAGCATGCGGCTGACCTCGAAGCCGGCGTCTTCGAAGACATGCAGCATCGGCCGGTTCTCGGGCACGACTTCGGCGACGAAGCGCTCGATGCCGACACCGGCGGCGCGTGCGGCGAGCTGCTCGAGGAGCCTGGTCCCGATCCCGCGGCCCTGATGGGCGTCGGCCACGACGAATGCGACCTCGGCCGCGAGCGGATCTCGCAGGCGGGCGTAGCTCGCGAGGGCCACGATATGTCGGGCCCCGGCCTCGTCCGCCAGCGAGCCGATCAGGGCGCCGCGGTCGAGCCAATCGGGGTCGAGGAAGGGCTCGACGAGCTGGGAACGCACCGTCGGGGTCCCGTGGAACCGGAGGTACAGGCTTCGCTCGGAGAGCCCGGCGAGAAGATCCAGCACCGCGTCGGCGTCGCTCGCAATGGGGGGCTGGAGGCGAAGCGTCCCCCCGTCGCGGAGAATCACGTCCAGCGGTTCGCCGAGAACGTCGGCCCGGGCACGACGCTCGAGCTCGTGCCCGGCCCGATTCCGGCTAGGCATTCGCGCCTGCCATGACGGTGCGTTTCTCAGGCTCGAGCTCGGTCGGGTGGGCGGTGAGCACGACCTTGAGGGCGTTCGTCGAGGCTGCGTCGGCAAACGTGTCGTACGCCTGCTCGGTCGCGCCGAGCTCGAAACGATGGGTGGCAAAGGGGGTCGGATCGAGCCGCCCTTCGTCGATCAGCTTGAGCAGACGTGGGGTCGAGAAGGTGTCGACGAGCCCGGTGACGATCGTGATGTCACGGATCCAGAGTCGCTCGAGGTGGAGGGTGGCCGGGTGACCGTGGACTCCGACGTTGGCGATTCGGCCGCCGGGGCGAACGAGCTCGGTGCAGAGCTCGAAGGTCTCCGGCACGCCGACCGCTTCGATCACGACGTCCGCGCCCAGTCCGTCGGTCAGCTCCATGATTCGCTCGACGGCATTCTCGCGCCCGTTGTCGATCGTCACGTCGGCACCGAATTCGCGCGCTTTCTCCAGGCGTGAGCCCGCGAGGTCGAGCGCGACGATCCGTCCAGGCGTGTACAACTGCGCCGTCATGATCGCTGCCAGGCCGATCGGGCCGGCACCGACGATCGCGACCGTGTCGCCCGGCTGGACGTTGCCGTTGAGGACACCGACCTCGTAGGAGGTGGGGAGGATGTCGGCCAGGAAGAGCACCTGGTCGTCGCCGAGGCCCGCCGGCACCTTGTAGACGGACGTATCGGCGAAGGGGATGCGCGCATACTCGGCCTGCAGGCCGTCGACGAGATGACCGAGGATCCAGCCGCCCCCGCCTGTGCAAAGGCCGTACCTCCGTTCCCTGCAAAAGGAACAGCGTCCGCAGGAAGTGATGCAGGAGACGAGTACGCGATCTCCCTCGTTCAGCGTCGTGACCGCGCTTCCCTTGGCGACGACCGTCCCGACCGCCTCATGACCGAGGGTCGTTCCAGGCTCGACCTCAGGGACGTCGCCTTTGAGTATGTGCAGGTCGGTCCCGCAGATCGTCGAGGAGTCGATCCTGACTACTGCATCCGTCGGCTCCTGGATCGTCGGATCGGGCGCGGACTCCCAGGATCGTCGGCCGGGCCCGTGATAGACGAGGGCCTTCATCGTTGATCCCTCCTTCGTCCGCCGGCCTACGGCGCAGCGGAGAGTCGATTGCGTCTGAGGCCGGGCACCTGAACGGCGCCCGGCCCACTTTCTGTCCTGAACCTGGCTCAGCGGAGGCCGGACGGAAGAAGGCCATAAGGGGAGGGTGGTGCCTTCTGCTCGACCGTCCGCCGCAACGCGAGCAAGAACTGGGCGAGCTCTGGATTAGTCGAGAGATCGGAGCGGACTGCCGAAAGGACGCATCCGTCATCCCAGAGCCCACAGCGCTCCTCGGGGCAGGGAGAGGTTCGCCCCACGGCCAGTTCGAGGTGACAGAGTCGTTGCATAGCCGGAGCATCTCGCAGGCGGCGCGCGGCGCCATCGTGCCGTCCCCCGAATGGCAATCAGTGGTTTCTACGGGCCCCCGGGCGCGAAACCCCGATGCGTTGTTCCGCGAGACGTGTGAGCGTCTCGCCATGGCTGACACGGGGCCACGGCCGGAGCAGCGCCATCGCGTTCTCATCGCGGGCGGAGGCGTGGCCGCCCTCGAGGGCATGCTGGCTCTGCGTGAGCTCGCCGAGGATCGCGTCGACATCGAGCTCCTCGCTCCAGAGCCCCATTTCTGGTACCGCCCGCTCGCTGTCGCGGAGCCGTTCGGCCTCGGCCGGGCGCACCGGCTCGAGCTCGGCGAGCTCACCGAGAGAGCGGATGCCAACTTCACGCTCGGCGCGCTCGTGGCAGTCGACGTGGCGAAGAGAGTTGCTCGCACGGAAGCCGGTCTCGAGATCGACTACGACTCCTTGCTGCTGGCGCTCGGTGCGCGGCCGACCGAAGGCGTGCCCGGCGCGTTCACATTCCGGGGCCCTGCAGACTCGGAACGCATGCGCAGGCTCCTGCTCGAAGTCGAGGCGGGCGATGCGCGGCGGATCGTGTTCGTGGTGCCGGGCGGCGTCTCGTGGCCGCTACCGGCCTATGAGCTCGCTCTGTTGACGTCGGCCTTCATCGAGCAGCGCGGAGTGGAGGACGCCGCGGTGGAGCTGGTCACGCAGGAGACCGCTCCGCTCGGCGCCTTCGGTCCCGAGGCCGGGGCGGCGATGCGCGCGCTCTTCGAGGAGCGTCGGATCGTCGTTCACACGGAGACGTATCCGGAGGCCTTCGAGTCAGGACGGCTGCGACTCGTTCCGGACGGCGTCGTGCAGGCAGATCGCGTCGTCGCCCTCCCGAAGCTGGTCGGGCCTTCGCTCGCTGGCATCCCCCACGACGCGGCCGGCTTCGTGCCGACGGACGAGCATGGTCGGGTGCCTGGCGTCCACGACGTCTATGCCGCCGGAGACGTGTCCGCGTTCCCGATCAAGCAGGGCGGGATCGCCGCGCAGCAGGCGGACGCCGCCGCAGAGACGATCGCCGCGGCCTCGGGCGCGTCTGTGGTGCCGAAGCCCTTTCGCGCCGTCCTCCGCGGCCTGCTTCTCACCGGTCGCTTGCCGCACTTCTTGCGGACCGACCTCTCGACGTGGCGGGAAGGCGCCTTCCAAATGGACACGGACCCGCTTTGGTGGCCACCGGCGAAGATCGTCGGCCGGTATCTCGGGCCGTTCCTGGCCGAGCATGCCGGCTACACCCAGCTGTCTGGTCCGCCGGAGGACGCAATCCCGGTCGAGATCGACCTGGGCGCGCGCATCCAGTCGCGCACCTAACGCCGATGAGCCGTATCGACTTGTACTGGCTGCCTCTCGGCGCAGGCGGGTACTCCGTCCGCGTGAACGGACGCATCTTCGAAGCCGTTGCGGCGCGCCTCGAGGGCCGAGATCGCAGCGACCTCTACCACTCCGCGCTCGAGGTGCACCTGCCTGAAGGACGCTTTGTCATCGAGCAAGCACCGGCCGGGCGTTCCCGCGCCGAGCGGGGCGTCGTCGCGGAGGGAGCCGTCGCCGCACGCGCGGCGAGCCGGTTACGGCTCTTCCGTTACGAGATCGATGCTGGCGTGGAGGGGTGATCCCCGACGTCGGCGAGGCGGTCGAGAGCCCGCGGCACCTCATTGACGATCCCGACTGCGCGCGGCGGCTGCTCGAGCTCGTTCCGCGGGCGCCGACGCTCGTCTGGGGCCGCGACGAGCTTTGCGCAGGTGAAATGTGGAACTCGAACTCGCTCATCTCGTGGCTCATCGCGCGCAGCGGTCTCGACGTCGATGCGATTCGACCGCCTGCCTGCGGACGAGCCCCGGGCTGGAAGGCCGGCGTCGTGATCGCGCGCCGCAGCCCGGTGTGTGGCTTTCCCGCAGCGCTGTCGGTCGCGCCCCCGATGGCATCCGGCAGTCCCGGGGCGAACCTCAGCTGATGAAGAACATCCTCTCCGCAACGGACGGATCGCGATCCGGCACCGCTGCCGTCGAAGAGGCGATCAAGCTCGCGGCAAAGCTCGGGGTCGGCGTGACGTTCGTCTCCGTCTTTCGCCCGCCTTCTCGCATCCTCGGAGACCCCTTCTACGAGCGGAGC
>JBKPFP010000327.1:0-5966 GCA_046744435.1 Actinomycetota bacterium
CTCCACCACTGCCGCCGCCACCGCTACCCCCGCCGCCGCCGTTGCCACCGCCTCCGCTACCCCCGCCGCCGCCGCTGCCGCCGCCGCCGCTGCCGCCACCACCTCCGCTGCTGCCGCCGCCGCCGCTGCCGCCGCCTCCGCTACCGCCTCCGGGCCCACCACCTCCCAGGCGGCCGCCGCCTCCGATCGGTCCGCCTCCGCCCATCGCACTTCCCCCCGGCATCCCGCTGCCGCCGTTCGGCGGCGGCCAATCCGGAGGGTCCGGTGGCTCCGGCTCGGGCGGGCAGGCAGGAGGAGGGCAGACCGGCGCGTTCGTCACAGGTGGCGGACCGGTGGCGACGCTCTCCGGCTCCGCGGGCGCGGCCGCTGGTGGCAGCGCCGCGGCTCAGGGACAGGCGCGCGCCGTGCGGCTCGTCGCCTCGAGGAAGTGGATCTCCCGCCGAGGGCCCAAGCGCGTGACCTTCGTCCTGAGGCTGCGCAAGGCCGCGGTCGTCGAGTTCACGGTCTTTCGCGTCGCCCCCGACTGCCGGTTGGCGGGAACCTTCCGCGTCAAGGCTCACTCAGGCGTCAACCGCGTCGGCTTCCGCGGACGGATCGGACGCCGCCAGCTGCGTTCTGGCACCTACCTGATCCGGGCGCGCACGATTCCCGCTCATCCGACCGCCACCGTGCTGGAGACGAAGCTCGTCATCTTCCGCTCCGGAAAGCCGAGCCGCCGCCAGGTGCGCACCGCGCAGGCTGCAGACGTCTGCCCGCGGCCGACGTTCGAGAGGATCGGCCTCGGCTTCGGTTCGTTCCTTGGCACGAACGGAACCGCCGGCCCGCCCCCCGGGCCCGGTGCGAAGACGACGGCGGTCCGCTCCGAGGACGAGGGCGACGACGACTCGGCAGGAGCCGTGCTCGGCGCGCGTTTCGACCGCGCCGAGGACGCCGTCAAGGCGATTCACCCGCTGATCTGGATCGGCCTCGGCATGGCCATCGCGCTGCTCGCGCTCGCCGCGGCACCCGTCGAGGCAGTGCGCAGCGCGAGGGTCGCCGCCGTGCTCGCCTACCGGCGCACGGAGGTCGCGTGCGCGGGCGCTGCCACGCTCGTCTTGGTCACTCTCGCCTACGTGCTGACCTGATCAGGCGACGCTGAGCGCCTCGAGCTCGCGGCTGACCGCGAGCCGCTCGAGCGCCGTGGCCTCGATCTGGCGTACGCGCTCGCGCGTCAGACCCAGCTGCTTCCCGATCTGATCGAGCGACTGCGGGTCGGGATCACCGTTGATGCCGAAGCGGAGCTTCACGACCTCACGCTCGCGCTCGGGCAGACGGGCGACGGCGCTGCGAATAGCCTCGCTGCGCAGGCTGATCGTCAACTCCTCCTCGGGCGCGGCCCCCTCGCCCGGGATCAGCTCGCCGAGGGTCGTATCGCTCTCCTGGCCGACGGGCTTGTCGATGCTGGCGACCGCCCGCGCAGCCGAGCGCACCTCGCGCACCTGCTTCAGCGGCAGCTTCGCCGCCCCGGCGAGCTCCTCCTCGGTCGGCACGCGCCCGAGCTTGGTCAAGAGGTCGCGCTCTGCCCGGGCCAGCTTCTGCTCGCGCTCGGCAATGTGGACGGGGATGCGGATCGTCCGCGACTTGTTCGCGACTCCGCGCTGCACCGCCTGCCGGATCCACCACGTGGCATACGTCGAGAACTTGAAGCCTCGGCGCCAGTCGAACTTCTCGACCGCGCGGATGAGCCCGATAATGCCCTCCTGGATCAGGTCGAGCAGGGACAGGCCGTGCCCCTGGTACTTCTTCGCGATCGAGACGACGAGGCGGAGATTCGAGTTGATCATGCGGTCCTTCGCCTCCTGGTCGCCGCGCTCGATCCGCTTGGCGAGCTCGACCTCCTCCTGCGCGGTCAGCAGCGGATAGCGGCCGGCCTCGTTGAGGAACAGCTGCAGAGCGTCGGTCGTCGCGACGGCGAGATCGCCGTTCACGTAGGTGGGCTCCTCCCGTTCCCGTCCGCAGTCGTCGCGGACCTCGACCCCGCGCCGCTCGAGCTCCTCGTAGAGGTCCTCGACGTCGCGCTCCCCCAGCTCGAGCGCCTCGGCCAGGTCGCTCAGGGCCGAGATCTCCGCGCAGCCCTCTTCCGCAGCAGCGTCTACGAACGCTGTCAGACGGTCGGCGTTCACAGCACGGAGGGTATCCCCGCTGGGCCTCGCGCGCTAACGCATGAACCGGTGTGCAAACAGGAACGAAGGATCAGTGGCAGTCACTTTCCTTTCGACCCCGGGAGGCAAGATGGCAACAGACCAGACGGCCGCAGCAGCCGGCTGGCGCGAGCGGTCGACGGTGCAGATGGTGGCGGCGCTCATCAGCGTCGTCTTCGCCCTGGTCGGCATCATCGGCTTCGTCCCAGGCCTGACGACGAACCTCTACGAAGGCCTCGAGTTCGCCGGCGAAGACGGCAACGCGGAGGTCCTCGGGCTCTTCGAGACGAGCGTCCTGCACAACCTCGTGCACTTGTTCTTCGGGCTCGTCGGTCTCACACTCGCGCGGACGTGGAGCGGCGCGCGCACCTTCCTGATCGGCGGCGGCGTCATCTACGTCGTGCTCTCGCTGCTCGGCGTCATCGTCGGCGCCGAGTGGATCCCGTCCAACACCGCGGACGACTGGCTCCACCTGGTGCTCGGCGTGGCGATGATCGGCCTCGGCCTCATCACCACCCGCGGGACGATGGCCGAGCGCCCCTCCTTCTGACCTGGGCTCGATCCCATCCGAAGCGGAGGCAAGCCCTCCGCTTCGGTGTGCTCGCGGGTAGGGTCGAGCCCGTGACATCGCCCGAGCGCGCGTTCCTGGCCGACCTCGAACGGGGCCTCGCGCAGCAGGAAGGCGACGAGGCGGACGCCGTGCTGGCGCTTCTCGCCGGGCGGGAGATCTCGCTCGAGGACGAGGAGCTGCGCGGCGCGCGCCGGCGGGCAGTGCAGCTCCTGGCGACTGCCGGCGACCCGCGCGACGGCCTCGACGTAGAGGGGCGCGCCGTCCGCGCGCTCGCGACCGACATCGACTCGCCCGAGCGCAGGCAGACCCTGGCCGAGGGCCTCGCGACGCTGCAGGCGACCGCAGAAGGCCTGCCTCACGTGCTCGACCGCGTGGCCCGGCTGCGCGCCGACGAGGACCTCGCCTGGCGCTGGTTCGCCTGCACGCTGCTGGCCGACGAGCTGATGGAGGAGGAGTAGCCGGAAAAATGGTGCGCTATATTTGCGTCCCTCGAAACGGGCCGGGGGGTCTTGGGTTTTGCCCGCTTTGGCCGATGTACGAGGCAAGCCCAGCCCCTACTGCTTCCTGTTCGGAGGTCACAAAGCTCGTGCGCAGCTTCGCCGTCTTCGCCGTTCTCGCCGTCTTTGCCGCCCTGCCCGCGGCGGCCTCCGCCTCGCAGACGATCGACCGGAACGCGAAGGGCGCGCGGCTCGCGGTGAACCGCAGCGGCGTCGCGCTCGTCACATACCGCAGCGGCGGACGGCTGCGCCACGTGCTCGCGTGGGGGGCGGTCAACGCGCGGACGCCCACCAGGGGGCAGCGGCAGGTGGCCTTCAAGCTCGACTACTCCGGCGGCTGGGGATCACGGCGCAGGGACGTCTGGCGCGGCTTCCGGAACGCGTGCGGCCCGTACCAGGGGCCGCAGCTCCAGTGGGTCGTCGCCGCCTGCACGGCGCCCGACGGCTCGCACTGGGCCCTGCAGAAGTGGCAGCGCATGCTCCCGCCCTTCGGACTGCGTCCCACCCGGTCGGAGTCCGCCGTCGAGCTGCATCTCTCGCACTGGTCCGGCGACCTGCCCGAGTTCGTGGTCAAGCTCGACTGGGTCTATCGCAACTACGACCACCTCTACGGCTGGCTCACTTACCGCGGCAAGGGCGTGTACGGCTTCAAGGCCGGGCGCTTCGGGTCCCCCCGCGACGCGTGGGGCCGCAACGTCTTCGTCGATACTTTCAACTCCCGCTACGGCCCGGGCTGGAAGCGCGAGAACGCGTTCCTGACGCACACGAGCACAGGCGCCTTCTGCTACGGGTTCTACGCCCACACGTGGCGCGGTCGGAGTCGTCCAGTCGGTCGTGGCGAGGCGTATCGCGCTTCGGTGATGGGTCCGGGCGTGACGCCGATCCTCTTCTGGACCTCGCCGTCGCTCGGGACGTTCGACGCCGAGCTCGAGCAGCAGGCGAACGAGGAGCAGGCGCAGCTCTTCACGCGCGGCAAGTGTCGCGCTAGGTAGGGCTCGCGCCCAGGAGGGTTTGGCGGAATACCGGTCGTCGTCGGGGTGCGATGCTCGTTCCGAGGCAAGGACGCAGGGAGCGTTCGTAGCCGGAGGCTACGGGCGCGACTGAGGACACCGCATGGGGGCGAGCAGCGCGGCCCGACGGCTCAGTCTGTTTCCGCCAAACCCTCCTACTAGGATCGGCGCGTGGCCGCCGGCGACGAGTTCCGCAGACTGCTGCGAAACCTGCCCGCCCCGGTCGCCGTCGTGACCGTCGACGTCCAGGGCGAGCGCCTCGGGCTCACGGTCGCGTCCTTCGTCTGGCTCTCGCTCGAGCCGCCGCTCGTCGGCGTCGCCGTCAGCCGGCATGCGGCGATGCACGAGCTCTTGCGCAGCGCCGACTCGTTCGCGGTCAACCTCCTCGGCAGCGGGCAGGAGCGGCTGGCGCAGCACTTTGCGCGCGGGGTGCCGCCGATCGGGCTCTGGGAGGGCATCGCTACACGTCCCGCCTCCCTGGGCGCGCCGCTCCTCGAGGACGCGTTCGGCTGGCTCGAGTGCCGGCTGAGCGCCGAGCACCCGACCGGAGATCACACGTTCTTCGTCGGCGACGTCGCCGCGGCGGAGCTCGGAGAGCCGGCCGAGCCGCTCCTTTACGTGCGCCAGGGCTACACGTCCCTTTGATCGAGGCGGTCGTCTTCGACCTCGACGGCGTGCTCGTCGACAGCGAGGAAGCCTGGGACGAGGCCCGCCGGCAGCTGGCGGAGGAGCGAGGCGGCCGGTGGACCGAGCAGGCCCAGAAGGACATGATGGGCATGAGCTCGACCGAATGGTCGCGGTACATGCACGACGCGATCGGCGTGCCGGAGGCACCCGAGGAGATCTCCGCCGAGGTTGTCAGGCGCCTCGAGCAGCTCTACCGGGAACGGCTTCCGCTCGTGCCGGGAGCCGTGGAAGCCGTCGAGCGCATCACCGCCCACTGGCCGCTGGCCATCGCCTCGTCCTCGAACCGTCCGCTCATCGACCTCGCTCTCGAGCTGTCGGGGCTCGCGCCGTACTTCCCGGTCACCGTTTCCTCGGAGGAGGTTGCGCGCGGGAAGCCGGCGCCCGACGTCTACCTGGAGGCCGCCAGGAGGCTCGGGCGCGATCCGGCGCGTTGCGCCGCGATCGAAGATTCGGAGAACGGGATTCGCTCGGCGGCGGCTGCGGGCCTGCGGGTGATCGCGATTCCGAACCGAGCCTTTCCGCCAAGCCCGGAAGCGCTCGGCGTTGCGCACGTCGTGATCCCGTCGCTCGCCGAGCTCGGCCCCGACGTGATCGACTCGGAAACGGGCCGGAAATGAACGGGGCGCCCCGTAGGGCGCCCCGTTTTCGTCGTTTGCTTTGAGTTAGCCGCTCAGCGGCGGCCGCCGCGACCCACGAGCAGGTTGACGGGGAAGCCGCGCCTGCGGACGGCGCCGCCCCGCGGGTTCTGTCCGACGACGCGGCCGCGCAGCTGGCGCCTGGAGCGCACGTGGCGGACGGTGCCGACGGAGCAGTTGCCAGCCCGGATCCGCTGCCTCGCCTGGCCGAGCCGCAGTCCGATCACGTCCGGCACGCGGCAGCGCACCGGCGGTGGCGGAGGCGGCGGTGGCGGAGGCGGTGGTGGCGGCGGCGGAGGCGGAGGCGGCGGAGGTGGCGGCGGAGGTGGCGGTGGAGGCGGCGGTGGCGGCGGTGGCGGAGGCGGAGGTGGTGGCGGTGGTGGTGG
>JBKPFP010000470.1:0-8711 GCA_046744435.1 Actinomycetota bacterium
GCCCTGGTACCACACGAACGACTCGACTTACCAGATCGAGCTCGCCGGTGACCTGATCCTCGACGGCGAGAACCCCTACGGGCACGACTACGACGGCTCGGGCCTCGAGCGCTTCTACCCGGCCGTCAACGCGCCGCCCGACCTGCCTCAGGTCGCCCTCGACCACTTCGCCTACTTCCCGGGCACGGCGCTGAGCGCGGCCGCGTGGCGCGTCCTGCCCTCGCCCTTCGACGACTACCGCCTCCTCGTCATGCTCGCGACGCTCGCGCTCCTCCCCGCCGCGCTCCTCTTCCCGGCTCCCCTCGCCTGGAAGCTCCCCGTCGGAGCCGCCCTCGCGGCGAACCCGGTGCTCGTCCGCGGCTCGTGGTTCGGGACGGCCGACGCCCCCTCGCTCCTGGCGCTCGTCCTCGCCTTCGCGCTGCTCGTGCGCGGACGGATCTACTGGGCGGCCGCCGCCCTGGCGGTGGCGATCTCGCTGAAGCAGTTCGCGCTCGTCGCCGTGCCGTTCCTCGCCGTCATGCTGCTGATCCTCGGAGTCCCGCGCCGGACGATCTGGCGGGCCGCGGGGCTCGTCGCCGGGATCGCCCTCGCCACGGCCCTGCCGTTCCTGATCGCAGACCCCGGAGCGCTCTGGGACGACACGATCGCTTATGGGGCCGACACGTACCGCATCGTCGGCTACGGCCTCTCGAACCTGCTCCTCAATATCGGCGTACTCGACGACCGTTTCGGCTACTACCCGTTCCTGCCCTTCGCCCTCGTCTTCTGGCTGCCGGTCACGGCCTGGCTGCTCTGGCTGCAGCGCCGCGATGCACGCCTATGGCCGGGCGCGGCTGGATTCGCGATCTCGATGTTCCTGCTCCTCTTCATCAGCCGGGTGTTCCAGACGTCGTACGTGATCTGGCCGGTGGTGGGCGTCGCGCTCGCTTTCTTGCTCGCTGCTTCCGAGCGCGCTCCGCAGCGCGAGCCTGCTGGTAACGCTTCCAGCGCACCAGCGGGATGAGCGCGTAGAGCTTGTTGCGACCGACGAGGTACAGCCGGCGCGGGTCAGCGACGATCGGCGAGTACTTGCCGTCCGGGTAGCTCCAGACCTTCTGCCCGTTGCGCGCATCGAGCCCGATCGTGACCCGCGGGCCGGTTTTGACGCTGCGCTGCCCGCCGACTCCGCAGCGGCCGCACGTCGCGAAGTAGACGATCCCGTCGAGCACGGTCGGCGCGCCCGTGATCGAGGACGGCGCCTCGTAGCGCCAGCGCGTATCCCCCGTCGCGGCGTCGAGCGCGACGAAGTGGCCGTCCCAGGTGCCGACGTAGACCGCACTCCGCCAGACCGCGGGAGCCGTGTAGACGTACGTGCCGACCTGGCGAGCCCACACCAGCTTGCCGGTCGCGGCGCCGAACGCGTACACGAATCCGTCCGCGTTGCCGACGAAGACCCGCCCGTAGGCGACCGTCGGCGTCGCGTAGAAGTACTCGCGCCGCCCGAAGCGTGAGAACGAGCTCGCCCGCCAGCGCAGCTTGCCGGTGCGCGCGTAGACGGCGTAGACCGAGCCCGAGCTCGTCGCGATGTAGATCGTCCCGCCGGCGTACGCGGGCGCGGCGACGATCTGGTCGTCGGCCTTGAACGTCCACTGGTGTAACGGCCGCTTCCGCCCCCGCAGTCGGAGGGCGTAGAGCCCCCCGTCCCACGAGCCGAAGTAGAGCATCTTGCCGACGACGAGCGGGGACGACTCGACGGAGCCGGCATCGAACCGCCAGAGCGCCCGGCCGTTGCGCGCGTCCCAGGCGATGACGAAGCCCTTTGCGCCGCCCGCGTGCTTCGCGCAGGGGAGCCGGTGCATGAATGCCTGGTAGACGATCTTGTCCGAGATCGTCGGCGACGCAGCCGCGCAGTTCGGGAAGTTGCGCGTCCAGACGATCTTGCCCGTGCGCGCGTTCACCGCGAAGAAGCGGCCCTTCTGCTGGGCGACGTAAACCTTGCCGTACGCGACCGACGGCGGGAACTCGATGTCGGCGCGAGCCTTCAGCTGCCAGAGGCCCTTGAAGGGCGGCCGCAGCTTCCACGTCGTCGGCGCCAGGTGCGTGCGGTACACGTCGTAGCCGTATGTCGGCCACGACTCGCCGAGGTCGTTGCGCCTCGACTTCTTGACCGCCGGCGGGGGCCGGAGCGTCCGCACGAACTCCTGCGTCGACGAGCCGCGGACGTCACGCGGCCGCTTCTCGTGCCACGCCCACGCCCCGAGCGCCGAGCCGACGCCGAGCGCGAGCACCGCGACGACCAGGAGCGGCCAGCGCAGGAGGCCGAGGCGGCGCTGGAGCAGGCCCCAGACGAGCGCGAGCACCGCGCCGCCGACGAGCAGCAGCACGGCAGCGTCCGTGACGGCGCGTTCGATCGAGGACTGGGCGAGCGACAAGACCCGCCCGAGGTTAGCGACGGACGATGAAGGCGGCCCTATCGACGTGACCGCTCGCGCGCACCGTCAGGAGGTAGCGCCCCGGCGCGTTCGGGGCGCGGAGCACGATGGCACGCACGCCGCGTCGTGCGCGGATCCGGCCTTCGAAGACGCGACCCTGGCCGGCCAACCGATACCGCACGCTCTGCGCGTCCGTCGAGACGCGGAGGCGCACACGCGACCCGGCCTTGACGACGTAGCGTGGCTGCCGCAGCTCGACGTAGCGGATGTGGACGGTGAACTCGCGGGTCGACGCCGAGAGGTTCCCGACGTCGTCCTTGGCCGCGAGCGCGAGGCGGTACTCGCCCGCGGGGAGACCCGGCCCAGCCGGGCTCAGCCCGTACCACTGCCTGACGCCGACGGGCCGCTTGCGAAAGCCCACCGCGCCGAGGCGCCGCCCGTCGACGTAGAGCACGGGATAGGCGGCCTCGCTGAACCGGTAGAGGAGGTTGACCTGGTCGACACGGCGGTCGCCGTCCGGCGAGAAGACCCGCGGCCGCACCGTGATCTCTTCGATCGCCGGCGCCGTCGCGTCGACGCTGATCTCGTTCGGGAACTCGAGCGTCCGGTTCTCGTCCTCGAGCGTGACGCGCACACGGTAGAGGCCGTCGGGAACGACCCGGCCCTCGTCGCCACGGCCGTCCCACGAGAATTCCAGGAACCTCGGGATGAAGCGGCCGGACACAAGGTTCTCGCGGACGACGTGCCCGTCCGAGTCGACGATGTCGAGCGAGAGGTCGTCCTCGCGCCGCAGGCGGAAGGCAATCCGCGCCTCCTTCGCGTCCGGTCCGCAAGCGGTGCAGACCGGGGAAACGAGCTGGTCGAGCCGCGTGTTGAGGATCGGGCTGTCCTCGAGCTTGAGCCGCTCGGTGACCGCGAACGCCGCAGCCGTGGCGGCGAGGAGCCCGACGACGAGGACGATCGGCAGGAGCTTCTTCACCGAGGAGCCCATCCTAGGAGGGTCTGGTGAATGTTGCTCGTTGCCGGGGTGCGATGCTCGTTCCGAGGCAAGGACGCAGGGAGCCCCGATAGTTTGACTATCGGGGCGACTGAGGACGCCGCATCGGGGCGAGCAGCGCGGCCCGGCGGCTCAGTCCATATTCGCCAGACCCTCCTAAAGTTCAACCATTGCGCAAGCTCCTGCTCAGCTTCGACTTCGAGGACTGGCACCAGCTCGTCCACCGCCGGCTCGGCCTCGCCCACTGGGATTCGCGCGGCCCGGCGCTCGAGCGGCAGACGGACGCGATCCTCGCGCTCCTCGACGAGCTGGGCGTCAAGGCGACCTTCTTCCTGCTCGGCATGACTGCCGAGCGCTACCCCGACCTCGTGCGCGAGCTCGGCGCGCGCGGCCACGACCTCGCCTGCCACGGCTACGAGCACGCACGCGTCTTCCAGCAGAGCTCGAACGCCTTCCGGCGCGACCTCGAGCGCAGCGTCGAGCTGATCAAGAGCCTGACCGGCCGCCGGCCGACCGGCTACCGGGCGCCGGCCTTCTCGATCAACCGCGACACGATCTGGGCGTACGAGGCGCTCTGCGACCTGGGCTTCGAGTACGACTCGAGCCAGTACGACTCGCCGCGCATCCCGAACCGCATCCGGCCGGTGCCGCCGCAGCCGTACCGGTTGGGCCTCCCGTCGGGCCGCGAGATCTGGGAGCTGCCGCTCACGGTCTGGCGCGTCAAGGGGCGCGCGATCCCGATCGGCGGCGGCGCCTACTGGCGCGGGCTGCCCATCTCGCTGCTCCGCCGCGGGCTGCGACAGGCGGCCGATCCGTACGCTGTGCTGTACTTCCATCCGTACGAAGTCGATCCGGCGCCGCTGAAAGCCACGCTGCCGGAGGCTCCGACCGCGAAGCAGCGACTCGCCGCCGTCGGCAGGGGCCTCCAGCGCAACCCGGGGCGGAGACGGATACCGGAGCGGATTCGTGCGATCGCGCGGGAGTTCACGCTCGTCAGCTACGCCGACGCATATGGAGAAATCGTCGAACGCAACCGGGCTCGTCCGAGATCACTTTCGCGAGAAGGCGTCCTCGTTTGACGCGCTCTACGACGAGGCGCGCGCCGTCCAGCGCGCGTTCCGCCCCGGGCTGCTCAGGCGCCGGGAGTTCGCGATCGACGTCCTGCGCGAGTACTCGGAGCCTCGCGTCCTCGACGTCGGCGGCGGCTCGGGCCGGGTCGGCAAGTTCGCGCTCGAGGCGGGGGCCGGCGAGTACGTCGACGTCGACCTCGCCGAGGAGATGCTCGACCTCGCCGGCAAGCACCTCGGGCGCTTTGGCGACAAGGTCAAGCTCGTCAAGGGCGACTTCCTGACGACGCCCCTCGAGGGGCGCTTCGACGTCGTCCTTGCGCTCGGCTACTTCGACTACCAGGAAGACGCCGACCGACACGTGCGGCGCATGCGCGAGGTGTGCTCGGGCAGCGCAGTCGCCAGCTTCCCGCGCTGGAACTGGCTGAAGGGCCCCGTGCGCAAGCTGCGCTACGAGGTGATCAACAACTGCCCGATCTTCAACTACACGCAGCGTGAGCTGCGCTTCCTCTTCGGCGCCGCCGGCTTCGGCCGCGTCGTGATCCGCCAGACGCGCACGGGCTTCCTCGTGCGTGCAGACGTCGCCTAGACGCCGACGTCGATCGGCTCGGGCGGCGTGCCGAGCTCGATCAGTTCACGTAGGAACCGTGCGAGCCGCCGCGGAGCGAAGGTCTCGCCCGACCGGTCGAGCTCCTCGAGCGTCCACCAGCGGAGCTCGTAAACGCCTTCAGCAGCCAGCTGCGTCTGGTCGAAGGCAGGCCGGATCTCGAAGGCGGGGACGCGGACCAGGAAGTACTCCTCCCGTTGCTCGATCGGCCGGCCACGCCACGGAAAGGTGTGGCGGCGCGTCCAGATCAGGGGTCCCCGCTCGAAGCGCTCGAGGCCGAGCTCCTCCGCGAGCTCTCGCCGCAGCGCTGCTTCTCCCGACTCCGCGGCGGCGAGCCCGCCGCCGGGCGTCGCCCAGAACCGGACGTCGCCCGGAAACTCGAAGCGGACGAGGGCGACTCTGTCGGCGGGGTCGAGCACGACTGCACGAACTGCATGCCGCACACGGGCTTGGGCTTCCTCCACCACGCCCGCGAGCCTAGAGACCACCCTCCGTGTCTGGTAGACATAACCGCGTGGCGAAGCGGCTCGTCGTCGTCTTGCTCGCCTGCGTGATCGGCTTCGCGGTCGCGCCGGGACGCGCCGACGCGCGCGAATGCGGCCTGCCGCGCCAGCAGCCGATGTGGATCGACTTCGCCGACGGCTCCGTGCCGTACTGGCCGATGTTCGCGCGGCCGGGAGTCATCGCCGCCGCTGCGAATTTCATCTACCCGCCGCAGCTGCGGGCGCTCGGGGCGAAGACGATCTACTGGGAGATGAATCTCCGCACTCGCGTCGGCACGCCGACGAACCCGATGGACCCGGCACTGGTCGAGGACTGGGCCGACCGCGTCTTCTACCGCGCGGTCGCCTCCTCGGCCTGCGCGACGCCGTGGATCGCGCTCAATGAGATGTGGGGCGCGAACCTGCCCACGCCGTGGTCGCCGACGAACGCGCAGTACCGAGCGAACGTGCTCGCCTTCGTCAAACGGCTCTCCGCGCTCGGCGCGAAGCCCTACCTCCTGCTCTCGACCCGCCCGTTCACCGACGGCGAGGCGGGCGACTGGTGGCGGCAGATCGCGCTCCACACGTACTTCGTGCGCGAGATCTACTTCTCGGCTCCGCAGGTTCATCGCCAGGGCCCGGTCGGCGGCAGCCGGACGCTGCGCAGCGCGTTCCGGCAGGGCGTCACCGACCTGACCTCGATCGGGATCCCTGTCGCGAAGATCGGCATCTTCCTCGGCTTCCACACGAATCCCGGCCAGGGCGGGCGCGAAGGGCTGAAACCCGCCAGCGCATGGTTCAACCACATCAAGCTGCAGGTGCTGGCTGTGAAGCAGGTCAGCCGGGAGATCCCCTTCGCGACGGTCTGGTCCTGGGGCTGGGGCGAGTGGAGTGCGGGCGACCGCGACCCGGACAAGCCTGCCGCCGCCTGCGTCTACCTCTGGACGCGCGACCACTCGCTCTGCAACGGCCCCGCGATGGCCGGACCCGGCTTCGACGAGTCGCTGACGGCCGGGCAGCTGCGCCTGCCCGCGGGCGCGCAGTGCAAGACGCCCTGGGGGAGCATCTCCAACAGCCAGGTCGCGGCCGCGGCACGCGTGACGCGCGACCGGGAGATCGCCCTCACGTCGCTCTTCGGCCGAATGGTGCTGCGCGCGCACGAGCGAGTGACTCGCCAGGAGCTCCGGGCGGCCCAGCGCGCGATCGTCACGTTTCGCTTCGGAGGCTCGAGCGCCGCCTACAGGGGCGCGCTCGCCCGCGCGGGCGCCACGCGGGCCCTGGCGCGGGGCGTGATCGCCGACGAGATCCGCCAGGCCAAGGTCGAGCGCCACTTCCGCGTGAAGCCGCCCGCCGGCTCAGACCTGGTCGACTATCACCGCAGCCTCGCCGGGACGCCCGCGCGGCTCGTCGAGGTAAGGCCGGCGCCGATCTGGCTCGGCCGCCAGCGCCGTGGCCTCGCGATCGAGGGCACCGCCCCGGAGCAGGTCTTCCGGCTCCCGACGGGCAAGGACGTGAAGATCCGGACCCGGACCGGTGAGCTCCGGGTGCGGGTGCTCGGCCCGACCGGCGCGCTTGGGGCGTATCCGTTCTCGATGGCCCGCCCCGCGATCCGGGCTGCGCTGATCGACATCGCCCGCGACCAGCGCTTCGACAAGTGGCTGATGGGACGCGAGTCGCGTGCGCTCGCCTGGACGACGTGCCGGCGGGATCAGCTACCGGCCGTCGGCACGCTCGAGCTGACGAGCGAGCTGCCCTTCCTCGCGCTTACGAGCTGAAGACCTTCGCCCGCCGCGGGCGCACGAAGACGCGGGCGCCCTCGACGAGCTCCAGCTGGTCGGCCTCGTCCCTCGTGACCTGAGCCCAGATGTCGCCGCCGTCGCGCAGCGCGAGCTCGACGCGGACCTCGAAGCCGAGATGGACGACGCGCTCGACGGTCGCCTCGTTCGTCTCGCCGTTCTCCTCGAGCGCGATCTCGAGGTCGTGCGGCCTGATGAAGCTCTCGCCCAGCCTGCTGACCGGGCCGACGAAGCTCATCACGAACTCGTTGGCAGGCTCCTCGTAGAGGTCGCGCGGGCCGCCGATCTGCTCCACCCGCCCGGAGTTCATAAGCACGATCTGGTCGGCGATCTCCATCGCCTCCTCCTGGTCGTGCGTGACAAAGATCGTCGTCACGTGGACGTCCTCGTGCAGCCGGCGCAGCCACGCGCGGAGCTCCTTGCGCACGCGGGCGTCGAGCGCGCCGAACGGCTCGTCGAGCAGGAGCACCGTGGGCTCGACCGCGAGCGCGCGGGCGAGCGCCATGCGCTGGCGCTGGCCGCCGGAGAGCTGGGCCGGATAGCGCTTCGCAAAGCCGGCCAGCTGGACGAGGTCGAGCAGCTCGCCGACCCGGTCGCGGATCTCGGCGCGCGGCCGCTTGCGCACCTTCAGTCCGAAGGCCACGTTGTCCCAGACGGTCATGTGCTTGAAGGCCGCGTAGTGCTGGAAGACGAAGCCGACGCCGCGCTGCTGCGGCGGCCGCCGGGTCATGTCGGCGCCCTCGATGAGGACGCGCCCAGCGTCGGGCCGCTCGAGGCCCGAGATGACGCGGAGCAGGGTCGACTTCCCGCTCCCGCTCGGCCCGAGCAGCGCCGTCAGCGAGCCCTTCGGCACCTCGACCGAGACGTCGTCGAGCGCCGTGAAGTCTCCGAAGCGCTTCGTGACCGATTCCGCGGCGATCGCCATCTAGTGGGTTCCCTCCTTGGGTCGGAAGAGGCTCATCGCGAGCAGGGTCGCGATGGCAAGCACGGCCAGCACTACCGACGCCGCGTAGGCGCCGACGAGGTCGAACGACTGGTAGCGCTCCTCGACATGCAGCGTCATCGTCTCGGTCTGGCCGACGATGCGGCCCGAGACGACGCTCACGGCGCCGAACTCCCCGAGCGCGCGCGCCGTGGTCAGGACGACGCCGTAGGCGACGGCCCAGCGGATCGCGGGCAGGGTCACTCGCTTGAACGTCTGGAACGACGAGGCGCCGAGCGTGGAGGCGGCCTGCTCTTGCTCGGTGCCGATCTCGCGCAGGACGGGAACGACCTCGCGCACGACGAAGGGCAGCGATACGAAGATCGTCGCCAGCACCATGCCCGGGAACGCGAAGACGACGTCGAAGGG
>JBKPFP010000295.1:0-1979 GCA_046744435.1 Actinomycetota bacterium
GTTGTTGACACGGTCGAGCAGCCTGCGCAGCTTGCGGTTGCCGCGCACCGGCACGGTGATCCGCATCCGCTCGACCGCCTCGGCCGGAGTGAGTCGGGCCTCGCGCTCGGCCTCCGCCGAGATCGGGTGCTCGATTCGCTCGTCAGTCTCGTCGTCGAGTGCCACGGCCTTCAGTTTCGCGTGATCGCGTACTTCACGTGCGAGTGGCCGTACACGAACGTCCGCCCGAGGAACGTCAGCCCGCATTTCTCCAGCACCCGGCGGGACGCACGGTTGTCCGGAAGCGTGACCGCGACGATCCGCTCGAGCTGCAGCTCGTCGAAGCCGAAGGCGATCGCGGCCCGCGCCGCTTCCGTCGCGTAGCCGCTCCCCCAGTGCGTCTCGCGGAAGCGGTACCCGACCTCGATCTCGGGGCCGTCCTGCAGGTGGACCAGTCCGGCGACGCCGATCACCCGGCCGCTCGTCTTCAGCTCGACCGCCCACAGGCTGTACCCGTGCCGCTCGTGCTGTGCGATTCGCCGCTCGAGGCTCGCGCGCGAGTCGTCGAGGCTCGACTGCTCCTCGCCGAACCAGGCGCGCTCTGCATCGAGCGAGATCGCATGCCAGGCCTCGAGGTCGTCGAGGGTCGCCGGCCGGAGGCGCAGACGCTCTGTTTCGAGCGGCAACGGCATCTAGCCGGGCCGCTGCTGCGAGTACACGGCGTACGCGAAGGCGGCGAACACGGCCGCCAACGGTAGATCGAGCGCGGCGCTCGCCACGCCGACGACCACGGGCGAGGACGCGAGCTCGGACACGGCTGCAGCGGGCAGCGCGACGACGAGCGTCAGTAGCAGCACGAGGAGGAGCGCGCCGAGCACGGTCCACGTCTTGCCCTTGACGAGCGCATTCGAGGCGCCGAACGCATCGAAGGCCGGCTTGCGCTCGACGACGATCATGGCCGGCGTCGCGCTCCAGCGGGCGGTGAGGAGCAGTCCGGGCAGGATGAGCAGGATCGCGGCGAGGACGACCGCGAGGCCGCCCGCGATGTTCGCGAGGAAGTGGGACGGCATGCGCTCGAGCGCGCGACGGTGATCTGCGAGCACTCCTGCGCCCGGCTCGTCGAGCGCCGCGACGACGGCCCCGACGGCCCACGGGTAGACGACGAGCGACACGACGGCGTAAGCGATTCCCCCGCCCGTGGTGCTGTCCTCGGCGGCGAAGGCCGTTGCGAGCTCCGCGGGAAGGAGCAGCACGCCGGCGGTGAGGACGATGCGTAGCGCGTTCCGCCACACGAGCGCCAAGGTCTCCCGGATGAGCCCGCCGACCGACAAGCCGGCGGAGCGTACGCGCTCAGGCGACCTCGGCCCAGTCGCCGTAGAGCGACGTGTAGAGGCCCTGTCGAGCCATCAGCTCGTCGTGCGTCCCCTGCTCGATGACGCGCCCGTGCTCGAGCACGACGATGAGGTCGGCGTTGCGGATCGTCGACAGGCGGTGGGCGATGACGAACGCCGTGCGGTCGGAGAGCAGGGTCTGCAGCGCTTCCTCGATCTTGCGCTCGGTGCCGATGTCGACCGACGACGTGGCCTCGTCGAGGATGAGGATGCGGGGGTCGGCGAGGAGCGCCCGGGCGAAGGCGACGAGCTGGCGCTGCCCGAGCGAGAGGCGCGTGCCGCGCTCCTGGAGGTCCGTCTCGTACCCGTCTTCGAGCGCCATCACGAACTCGTGCGCGCCGACCGCGCGGGCCGCGCTGGCCACCCGGTCGGACGTGGCATCCGGCTTGCCGAAGGCGATGTTGTCGCGCACCGTCCCGGCGAAGAGGAAGCCTTCCTGGGGCACTACGCCGAGCTGCCGGCGCAGCGAGGCCTGCGTCACGTCGCGGAGGTCGATGCCGTCGATCGTGATCGCGCCCTCGCGCGGGTCGTAGAAACGAGCGAGCAGCTTCGCGATCGTCGACTTGCCGGCACCCGTGTGGCCGACGAGCGCGACCGTCGTCCCGGCAG
>JBKPFP010000428.1:0-3463 GCA_046744435.1 Actinomycetota bacterium
GACCGTCTACCACACCTACACCGTGGCGGCGCCCGACCCGTTCGTCGTGCCGTACTTCAGCTTCCTGCTCGAGCGGACGCCGAAGCCCCAACCACCCGAGCCGCGCGCCTGGCGGAAGGACGAGTACCCGGACTGACCCCGCTGACGACGCGACCTCCTCTGTCGAGAGAGGTGGCCATCGTTCTGGTCGACGGCGCTGGAGAAAAGCGCTGGTCGGATGCGCTGGTGGGGGCACCGCGCGGTCGAGGGAGAAATCTCCCTTCTCACCGATGAGTTCTCGCCGGTCGGTAAGTCTCAACGTGCATGAGACTCACACTGACCGAATTCGTGACCCTCGACGGCGTCTACCAAGGGCCGGGCGGCCCGAGCGAGGACACCAGCGGCGACTTCCGGCACGGCGGCTGGCTGGTGCCCTTCTTCGACGAAGCCCTCGGTCAGTACATGACCCGGATCTTCGACGAGGTGGACGCGTTCGTGCTCGGCCGCAAGACCTACGAGATCTTCGCCGCGAGCTGGCCGAAGGCCACCAACCCCGACGACCCGGTCGCGAGCCGTCTCAACACTCTGCCGAAGTACGTCGCGTCCCGCAGCCTGGCGCGAGCCGACTGGCACAACAGCACCGTCCTCGGTGGTGACGTCGCGGCTGAGGTCGCCAAGCTCAAGGAGCAGCCTGGCCGGGAGCTGCAGATCCACGGCAGCGGCGCGCTCGCCCAGACACTGTTCGACACCGGCCTGATCGACAGCATCCGGCTAATCGTCTTTCCGGTGGTGCTCGGCTCGGGCAAGCGGCTGTTCGCCGAAGGGCGGACACCGTCGAGCCTTCGGCTTACCGACGTCACGTCGACTCCGAGCGGCGTGACGATGCAGACCCTCGAACTGACTGGCCCACCCGAGTACGGCGAGGTCGAGATCGAGTAGCCCCTAACGCTTGCTGGGTAGGCCTCCGCGTCGCGGCGCGCCTATGCCGCGTCCGTGAGCGCCTCGATGACGCGGGCGAGAATTTGGTTCGCCGTTCGCAGGTCGTCCGTCCCGATCCGGTCGCCGAGGGTGTTCGCCCATTCGCACTGGGCGGCCCGGATGCGCGTCAGCGCCGCTCGTCCGCGTGGCGTCAGCCGCACGAGCTGGGCGCGCCGGTGCGCGGGGTTCTGCTCGTAGGTGACGAGGCCGTCGCGCTCGAGCAGGTCGGCAACGCGCTGGACGCTCTGACGGGCGAGCCACCACGCCCGCGCGATCTGGGCAACGGTCATCGGGCCATAGTCGAGCGCCGCCAGGACTCGCCAGCGTGCGCTCGTTTGCCCAGCCGGTTCGGCGAGCGCGTCCCCGGCCGTCTTGAGCATCCCGTCGAGACGAAAGACATGTACGACGAGCTCGCTGAGGGCGTCGCCGGCGGGTGTGCGAGCGGCTGCCTCATCGCTGTTGACAGCATCCTGTCGGTTTGGTAGCGTGTCCGACATCGACAGCATTCTGTCATAGCGAGAGGAGGCCGTCCCGGTGAGCAGCACCGTCGAGACCGAGATCCGACCGTTCCGCGTCGAGATCCCAGACGCCGATGTCGACGATCTGCACGACCGCCTGGCGCGCACGCGCTGGCCCGACGAGCTATCCGGCGTCGACTGGAGTTACGGCGTGCCGCTCGACTACGTTCGCGAACTCGCCGACTACTGGCGCACGGGCTTCGACTGGCGCGCGCACGAGGCGAGGCTGAACGCGTATCCCCAGTTCACGACGACCATCGATGGCCAGCAGGTGCACTTCGTCCACGTGCGCTCGCCCGAGCCCGAGGCGCTGCCGCTGATCTGCACGCACGGCTGGCCGATGTCGGTCTTCGAGTACCTGGATCTGGCCGGGCCGCTCAGCGACCCCGGCGGCCACGGCGGCGATCCCGCGGACGCCTTCCACGTCGTGATTCCCTCGATGCCTGGCGTCGCGTTCTCGGGCCCGACAACGGAGCCCGGCTGGGACACGCGGCGCGTCGCTCGCGCTTGGACCGAGCTCATGGCACGTCTCGGCTACGAGCGCTACGGCGCGCACGGCAACGACGGGGGCTCCCAGATCTCACCCGAGGTCGGGCGTCACGACCGCGACCGGGTCGTCGGGGTGCACGTCACGCAACTCTTCTCGTTCCCCTCCGGAGATCCGGCCGAGCTCGCGGACCTGAGCGACGAAGACGCGGCGGCTCTCGCGTTCCTGGAGCAGTTCACCGGCGCCGGCGGCCTCGCGTACAACGCCTACCAATCCGCTCAGCCGCAGACGCTTGCGTACACGCTGCAGGACTCGCCCGCCGGCTGGCTGGCCTGGGTAACGCAACTCTTCCAGCGCTCGGTCGAGCCGGACTACATCCTCGTGAACGCCTCCGCCTACTGGTTGACCAACACGATCGGCTCGTCTATCCGCCGCTACTACGAGGAGACCCATGCCGCGCAGGGTCCCACAGAGCCCACGACCGCGCCGACGGGCGTCGCGATCTTCGCGCACGACTTCCAGTCGATCCGACGATTCGCTGACCGCGACCACTCGAACATCGTCAGCTGGAACCGCTACGACCGCGGCAGCCACTTCTCGCCACACGACGCCCCCGACCTCTTGCTAGACGACATCAGGCAGTTCTTCCGCGCGCTGCGGTGATGCCGCGCTGAGAGGGTCAGACGAAGGTGCCCCCTGCCGCCACAATGCCGCCTATGCGGCCGCTTGCGGTTCGGTTGGCTGGTAGCTCGCGATCACAACGCCGGTGGTCGTCGTCTTCGTGTCGACGAGCCGGAGAGTCGTGAGAGGAGTGCCGTCGGGGAAGAGCCGGCGCCCGGTCCCGAGCACCAACGGGTGGATCAGCAGCATGTACTCGTCGATGAGGCCGGCGGCATCAGCGACTGGATCAGCGCTCCGCTGCCCATGATGTGCAGATCCTTGCCGGCCTCCTGCTTGAGCTCTTCGACCTCATCGGCGGCATCGCCCTCGAGCAAGGTGGAATTGGGCCATGGGAGCGGCTCGCGGAGCGACTTCGACGCGACGTACTTCGTGGCGTTGTTCAGCGGTTCGGTGAACGGGCTATCGGGTTTCGTGTTCCAGTAGCCCAATAAGTCCTCGTATGTCCGTCGGCCGAAGACGAGCCCGCCGCTCTCGCTCATCCGCGCGCCCATCGCCGCGCCCATGACGTCGTCGCCGTACGGGCCTGCCCAGCCGCCGTGCTCGAAGCCGTCCCGCGTGTCCTCGTCGGGCCGTCCTGGCGCCTAAACGAACCGGTTAGCGGGGTGCGCGCCTTCCCCGTCGCGGCCGGGAGCGGTGACCGCTCGCACGGCACACGGCCAGCTCGCGGGCAGGCTCTCCCCGATCGACGCCGTCACAGGCGCGGTGATCGAGCAATGAGTGCGCCGACTGCGGGTAGCAGCGCGGCCGTGACCGCGAGCTGCGGTTCGAGGACCGTTGCGATGAGTTTCCGGGTCGCCGCGGGTCTCAGTTCGTGATCCCG
>JBKPFP010000348.1:0-6076 GCA_046744435.1 Actinomycetota bacterium
CAGCCAGAGTGCCTCCATGAAGAGGACGAACGCCGGGAAGGCGATCCCGAAGCAGACGAGCGGGATGTGCACCGCGAACGAGAGCGCCTGCATCTGCCGTGCCTCGAACACGTACTCCTGGTCGACGGGAGCGAACGGAGCCGCGGCGAGCAAGAACCAGATCAAGCTCCCCTGACCTCCCTCTCTCGAACCTCGCGCACCTGGCGACGTCCAGCGCCGCAGCGCGCGATCCGGGGCCGAGCAGACCAAAGGACGGCGCCGCTCGCCAACGTGGCGCCGGCGACGACCCCGGCGGCGACGAGGACGCGGTGCGGCTCGCTCACGCGAACCAGGTGCGCCTCCTCAGCGACGCCGGCGCTTACGTGGCGGTCACGGGCTCGGCTGCCTCGAGACGAGCTGCTGCTTGGAAGTCCCGCCGCGACTAGCAAAAGCGCGACGCTCAGCACACGACGACGGACGTGTACGTCTCGACCCCCGTCTTCCACCTCCTTGGCGCAAAGAATCGCTGCTCGGCAAAGACTGCTCGATCAGGTCTCGACCGTGCTGTGGGCCGATGAGGCCAAGAAGCTGCTCGAGCGCGGGCTCCGCCGCTAGGTCAAGCACCTCTTCGAGGAACGCATCCGCCATGTGTGCGGGTGGCGCGGCGAGTGCTCCAGCGCTGGCCGTCGCGCCTACGCGACCGCGCGGAGAGAACGGCGCTTGGTGGCGATGCCGTCGAGAATCTCGTTGACCGAGGCGACGAACTTGTCGATTCCCTCGCGTTCGAGCGTGGCGACGACGTCGTCATAGTCGACGCCGACAGCGTAGAGCTCTTCCCCGAGAACGACTGTCCCGTCCGCAGGTTCATAGCCGGGACGGGATTTGGACACACACTTCCCTCACCGACTCGCGCGCCGCTCCACCTCGATTCGCCCCTCGGTGAGGCGAGCGCGGACCCCCCGGCGTTCCACAAATTCAACCTCGCGGCGTGAGCACCGGATCCGCACCCCGCAGGCGATACTCTCGGCCGGGTGGACGAAGAGCGCTTCCGAGCCGCCGTCAAGGGTGCCGAGCGCTTCCTCAACACTTGGCATGGCCGCCCATCCGTGCGCGAACGCCTCGCGGCGCTCGCCGACGCGACGGGCGAGAACGAGCGGGTGGACATGTACGGCTCAGGCGAGCGCATCGAGCGCCTCGAGCAGCAGATCGCCGAGCTGCTCGGCAAGGAGACCGCGGTATTCATGCCGACTGGGACAATGGCGCAGCAAATCGCGCTGCGCATCTGGAGCGAGCGCCGAGGCTTCCGAACCGTCGCGTTCCACCCGACCTGCCATCTCGAGCGCACGAACAGAAGGGCTACCAGCTGTTCCACGGCCTGCACGGCCGGCTTGTCGGCGATCCAAACCGGCCGATCGCGCTCGCCGACCTGGAGTCGATCCACGAGCCGCTCGCAGCGCTGCTCTTGGAGCCTCCCCAGCGCGAAATCGGTGGGCTGCTGCCTGAATGGGACGACCTCGTCGCGCAGGCGGCGTGGGCCCGCGAGCGCGGGATCGCCCTGCACCTGGACGGCGCGCGCCTCTGGGAGGCGGCTCCGCTCTACGAGCGCTCATACGCCGAGATCGCCGGCCTGTTCGACAGCGTCTACGTCTCGTTTTACAAGGGTCTCGGAGCGCTGGCAGGGGCCGCGCTCGCGGGCGACGCGGAGCTGATCGCCGAGGCACGTGTGTGGCAGCGCCGCCACGGCGGAAACGTCGTGACACTGCATCCCTTCGTGGTCTCCGCGGAGCTCGCGCTTGCCGAGCGCCTGAGCCGAATCCCGGCCTATCGCGACCATGCCCGCGCGCTCGCGGCAGCTCTCGCGACCGTCGACCGGATCGAGATCGTTCCCGACCCGCCGCAGACGCCGCTCTTCCATATCCTGCTTCGCGGCGACCGCGAGCGCCTCGCCGATGCCGCGCTCTCGGTCGCCGAGGAACGGAAGGTCTTCCTCTTCGCAGACCCGAGCCCGACCACGTCGCCGCGCTGGCAGCGCCACGAGGTGATGGTCGGCGACGTGACCCTCCTGCTCGAGCCAGGCGAGGTTCGCGATCTCTACGTGGAGATCCTGGCGCGGGTCGCCGGAGAGGGGTAGTCAGCTCGTCACGGCTAAAGCCGCGGCCGGATTTCGAGTCGGCGGTGGAGCCAACTGGAGTCGAACACACACTCAGTAGTCACACGATGCGCACGGTCAGGCGCGCGCTCTACTTTTGGCCCAGTCTCACTCGCTTACGAACCTGGGTTGAGAGTCGGATTTGGCGCGGAGAGGCCGAACGGCGGCGGGGTGTCTGAGGTGTGGGGTGCGTAAATTCGGTCCCGCCTCGCGAACAGGCGATTTTGCAGGAGAAACAGGGTTCAGCAACGGCCTCGCGATGATCAGCGTGGAGGCCTTCAGGGGGCAAGGCGTTGATGGGCGAACCAAGTCTCATCGTCCGGTTGACCACCGGCCTGTTCGGGCTTCAGAATCGCCCCGTGTCAGAGGGCAGCGCGGGTGCGGGCGTTCCGGGCAGATCGCGCGAACAGCGTCTGCGTGCGCTCGAGCAGGCGAACGAGGTACGGACGGCGAGGGCGAAGCTGAAGAAGCAGCTCGCGTCGGGAAAGTTCGAGCTGGTACAGATCCTCGCCGACCCACCCGCCTGTGTGAGGCGGCGCGGCTACGCGATGTCCTCTTGATGGTGCCGAAGGTCGGCTCGGTCCGAGCCGGCGACATCCTCGCCCGATGCGGGATCGCTCACTCGAGTCGGTCCTGGAGCGCGGGAGTGCGGGCTGATCGCCGCCGTGCCGCGTGGTCGCCTGTGGAGAAGCTGTGGAAAGACTGGGAAGGTAACCCGCCGCTGGCGAATGCGTCGCCGTGAGCCCAGCGCTGTGACTGACTCGCGGCCTCCGCAGTTTGCCCTGCAAACCTGGCGATTCGGCACCGAGTTTACGCACCCACAGGCAGCCATCGGTTCAGCCGCCTCTACCTCGGTGTTCACTACCTCACCGACGTCCTCGCCGGCTAAAGCGCCGGCCTCGCCTGGCTGCTGCTCGCTATCGGCGCAACTCGATTGGTACAGCCAGGCGGTAGCGACTCGAGCGCGCGGTCCAGCCGAGCGGCGCCCCGATTCGCTGGACTACGGCGATCGCGAGGTCGGGGCGTCGCGGTTTTCCGGCGTCCGAGCGCGGTAGACGCGAACGGGTCGACCACACCTACCCGGTGGTGGTGCGGTAACGCCGAGCGGTCCAGTCGGGCATTCATCCGGCAGTAGCCGCCTGGGCCAGCGCGATCGCGCCGAGCACGCCGGCGCGGTCGCCGAGGCCCGGACGGACGACGAAGTCGCCGATCCGATCCTTCAGCTCGGGGGCGTCGAAGTAGCCGGCGAGCAGCTCGCGCAAGCGTTCCTGGACGCGGGCGAACAAGGTGGCCTCCTTCATGACGCCGCCGCCGAGGATGATCCGCTCCGGCGACACACCGCAGATCACGTTCATTAGGCCTAGTGCGAGGTAGTGCGCCTCGAGCTGCCACGCAGCGTCGTCGTCGAGGTCCTGCGCGCCTTTTCCCCACCTCAGACGCATCGCCTCGCCGGAGGCGAGCCCTTCGAAGCAGTCGCCGTGATACGGGCAGGACCCCGGGAAGGGGTCTGCGACGCGATCGTGCGGGATCCGCATGTGGCCGAGCTCCGGATGGAGCAAGCCGTGGACGAGCCGGCCGTTGACGACCACACCGCCGCCGATGCCGGTCCCGACGGTGACGTAACAGAAGCTGTCGAGACCCACGGCCGCTCCCCAGCGCTGCTCGCCGAGGGCCGCTGCGTTGACATCCGTGTCGAAGGCGACAGGGACGTCGAGCGACTGTTCCAGCCTGCCGGCGACATCGGTCTGCGCCCACCCCGGCTTCGGCGTAGTCGTGATGAAGCCGAAGCTCTGTGAGGACCGGCGGCGTTCGATCGGCCCGAACGACCCGACGCCGACCGCCTCGAGCCCTCCGTTTGCGGCGAAGAACTCGACTGCGCGCGCGATCGTCTCGTCGGGCTCGGTCGTCGGAAACGTCGTCGTTCCCCTCATGTCGCTCGGACCGTTGCCGACCGCGCAGACCCACTTCGTGCCACCGGCCTCGATGCCGCCGTACAGGCGCGCTCCATCCCGCGAGGTGACGGTCACCCGACCACGGCCGACTCTTGCTCGGCCCCCGACGACCGACGAACGATGAAATCGGCAGGCAGGACGACGACCCGCCGGCGCTCGCGTACGCGTCCTGCGATGCGGTCGAGTAGCAGCTGCGCGGCGAGGCTGCCGAACGTCTCGGCAGGCTGAGCCATCACGGTGAGGAAGGGGTACAGGCGCGAGACATGCTCGATGTCGTCGAAGCACACGAGCGCGAGGTCTCCCGGGATCTCGAGACCTCGCTCGCGGGCCGCTTCGACGACGCCGGCCGCGACGATGTTGTTCACCGCGAAGATCGCCGTCGGCGGCTGCTCGAGGTCGAGGAGACGCAACGCGGCTTCGTATCCACCATGCGGGTCGACCGCGCTCGCCTCCACCACGTACTCCGGTCGCTGCTCGATCGCCGCCGCCTGGAGAGCATCGCGATAGCCCTGCAATCGCTCTCGAGCCGTCGAGATCTCCGGGATCTCGGTGATCATCGCGATCCGTCGATGGTCGAGCTCGATCAGGTGCTCGACGAGCTGGCGCGCTCCCGCGACGCTGTCCCCCTGGACGAGATCGGCCTCGAAGCCCGCGATCGAACGATCGATGAGCACGTAGGGGGTGTTGCTTCGCGCCAGGATTCGCAGGTTCGATCGCGAGCGGTCCGAGACGGGAGCGACGAGCACTCCCTCGACCTGGAACTCGACCATGTCCTCGAGGTACTCCCGCTCACGTTCGAGCTCGGCCCGCGTGTCGCAGAGGATGACGTGGTACCCGGCACGCCACGCGACGTCCTCTGCGGCCTGGACGATGAGCGTGAAGAACGGGTTCGCCAGATCCGGGACGAGGAGGGCCAGCGTTCCCGTCTTCCGTCGAATCAGACCGCGCGCAAGCCGGTTGGGGACGTACTCGAGCTCGACGATGGCCGCCTCGACCCGGCGGCGCGTGTCGGCTTGCACCCGCGGGCTGTTGTTGATCACGCGCGAGACGGTCATCGGCGAGACGCCCGCCCGCTCCGCCACATCTCGAAGAGTGACTCTCATCCGCCTTCTAACACGCGCATGCGTGTTATTGATACCACGTTTCGCGGCCGCTGTCGCCCCCGGATTGATCGAATAGGGCACTCGTTCCTTGCTTGACACCAACCCTACATCGTGTTATGACTTCTCCCCGCTTGTGGTAGCGATACCACAAAAGGAGCATAAACCCCGGGCATCGAGAAGGAGGAGACCAATGCAGAGACCACGACTCGGGGTAGGGCGTCTGGCCGTGGCGCTTCTTCTTGCGGCAACGCTGCTCGCGGCGCTCGCGGGCACTGCGTCGAGCCGACCGGACGCGAAGACGAAGACGATTAGGGTCGCGATCGTCGGCAATCCTCAGATGGAGGACATCGCCAAGCTGACGCCGTCGCTGTTCACGAAGAAGACCGGCATCAAGGTCAAGTACTCGATCCTCGAGGAGGGCAAGCTTCGCGAGATCGTGACACGCGACGTCGGAGCCGGCGGCAGGCAGTTCGATGTGGTCATGATCGGGCCGTACGAGGCGCCGCAGTTCGGTTCCAGCGGCCTGCTCAAGAACCTGACGCCGTACGCCAAGCCCGACGCGTCCTACAAGTACAAGGACGTCCTCCCGGCCGTCCGCAACGCTCTTTCGGCGAAGGGCAGGATGTACGCCTCGCCGTTCTATGCCGAATCGTCCTTCGTCATGTACCGCAAGGACGTCATGAAGGCCAAGAGCGTGACCGTGCCGGCCCGGCCGACCTGGGCTCAGATTGCCGCGATCGCTCGCAAGATCGACTCCGACCGGATGGCCGGTATCTGCCTGCGCGGCAAGCCGGGGTGGGGTGACCTCGGAGCGTCGTTCACGACCGTACTGAACACCTTCGGCGGCACCTGGTGGTCGGCCAAGTCGAACGGCAAGCCGGACAAGGCCCAGG
>JBKPFP010000252.1:0-2216 GCA_046744435.1 Actinomycetota bacterium
CACTGAAAAGTCAACAGCTGTTGGCCAGCTTAGGGCAGAACGGCTCGGACCTGACCTTGTGTTCGTTGACCAAGGGGTCGTCCGACTTCAACGACCCAGCGGGCAGCGAGCGGCAATGCGCCGCCTCATTAGGATGCGCGCCGGTGACGACTCCCGACATCGAAGCCGCCGCCCGGTTTCTCGCCGGCAACGCCCGGGTCCTCGACCGTCGTCGCTTCGAGCGCCTCTTCTCCGATGGAGACGCTCGATCTGTCCGCGACGCGGTCGCCGCCTTCCGCAACTCCGACGGCGGATTCGGTCACGCGCTCGAGCCGGACGGGCGCACGCCGGCCAGCCAGCCGGCCGCAGTCGCGATGGCTCTGGACACGCTCGACGAGGCCGAGGCATGGGACGAGGAGCTTGTCGCAGGCGCATGTGAGTGGCTCTCGGCCAACGCGCCCGCCGAGGGCGGGGCCTCGTTCGTGGAGCCGACGGTCGAGGGGTGGCCGCGTGCTCCATGGTGGGAGGCCGAGGAGGGGCGGCCGGCATCGCTCTTAACCACCGGGAAGATCGCGGGGACGCTGCATGCGCGCCGCGTCGAGCATCGGTGGCTCGACGGCGCCACGGACCTGCTCTGGCGGCGGATCGACGATCTCGACGACCCAGGGCCGTACGGGTTCCGCGGCGTGCTGACGTTCCTCCAGCACGTACCCGATCGCGGCCGGGCGGAGCAGGCCTTCGAGCGCGTGGGGAGGCTGCTGTTCGACCGGGACCTGGTCGCGCTCGACCCCGACGCCGAGGGCGAGGTTCATACGCCGCTCGACTTCGCGCCGAACCCCGACTCGATCGCCCGTCGTGTCTTCGACGAGGCCACGATCGAGGCGCACCTCGACCACCTCGCCGGGAGTCAGGCAGACGACGGAGGCTGGACGTTCAACTGGCCGGCTTGGTCGCCGGTCGCCGCGAGCGAGTGGCGCGGGTCGCGCACCGTGGACGCTCTCCGTAAGCTCCGTGCCAACGGTCGTCTCTGAGCGGGGCGACCGGCGCGCGGCAAGCGTCAGGAACTACGGTTGCTGGAAAATGCCCAACGTGTTCCCGGCGGGATCGCGGAAGGTCGCAAACGCTTCGCCCTCGCCCTGCGGGGTGAACGGCGTGACCACCTCACCGCCCGCCTCGCGAATCGCGTTCAGTGTCCGCTCGACGCTCTCGACCATCATGTAGATGAGGAGGCCAGGCTCCGACGAGGGCGGCCGGCCCGTGATCCATCTGCCGCTGACCTCGCCGGCCGTGTCGTCGAATGCGACCTCTCCGTCGCTGCGCCGCCTTATGTTCCAGCCGAAGACAGTCTCGTAGAAGTCCGCGGCGCGATCGATGTCGAGAGCCGGAATCTGGATGTAGCAGATCTTCCCGGGGGCGATGGTCGGGGGCATTGGCCTACTCCTTGTCTCGGTGCTTGCGGGAGCGACGCAACCGCTCTGGGAACCCTTTCGGAGGCTGAGGCCACGTCAGGTATCCAACCGCCTAGGTGCGGAGTATCAATGGTCCATGACAGGCGCGGTCGGTCAGCCATCTTGGGAGCACGCTCGTATAGACGATGTTCCTCGCCGTAAGTCGTCCGCGCCTGAGGTACCAGTTCGAGGGGCGTGCGACCATGTCCTGATGAGGCTCGCCGACCTCAGCCGCCTGGCCGCTCAGCTGGACGGTGTCGTCGAACGTCGGCGCGACGGCCTACTCGACTGGCGCTACCGCGGGCGCCTGGTCGCGCGGCAGCTCGACGACAGCCACATAGTCATCCGTGCTCACTTCGACTTCCGAGACTTCCTGCTCCAGTCGTTCCCCGAGACGTTCTCGGTGCCAAAGCGCTTCGCCAACCACATGATGATCGTCGCCGACCTCGACAACGGGAATCCAGATGCCGTGGAAGACGCCTTCATCGGAGCGTGGGAGCTGCAGTCCGGCAAATGAAGCCACGGTGGGAAGCTGATCGCCGTGGGCCGGCATCGTCAAACCGTCCGGTCGTCAGCGCGCGATTCGCTTCTGGTGACATTCTCGCACGCTGGCCCAGCCGAGCGCTCTAGCGCTTCTCCCAGACCGACACGTGCGTATCGCTAGCAGCCGTGAACGGTTCGCGCCTCCAGCCGCTCCAGCGCTCGCGCAGCGTCATCCCTGCCAGCCGCGCCATAAGGTCGAGCTCCGATGGCCAGGCATAGCGACCCGGGAAGGTCTCGTATTCGCCC